>JAGARS010000184.1 GCA_017622155.1 Peptococcaceae bacterium | reverse complement strand
TGCGGCATTTTAGCCAAATCGGCGATAATCGGTTTACCGCTGATGTCTTTGCCCAGCGCGGCAGTCAGTTTGGATTTGCTGTTCTGGAATACATCGCTTTCCACCACTTCTCGCAAACATACCATACCTGTGCTTTTATTTGGAATTTCGATACCTACAGCTGCTTTGCCCGGGATTGGCGCTTCTATACGCACACCTGCTACCGCCATGCTCAGTGCAATATCATCAGAGAGGTTGACAATTTTGCTTACTTTTACACCGGCAGCCGGCTGAAATTCATACTGTGTAATAGCAGGGCCACAGCTCACATCTGCAATTTTGCCTTTTACACCAAAATCATTCAGTGTTTTTTCCAGACGTTCTACATTGCTCTGCAATTCAGCAGTATTTTTGCGGCTCATTCCATTTGGATTTGGATCCAAAAGTTCAATCGGAGGAAACTGATACACATTCTCTGTTTCCTGTTCTGCAGGTACAAACTCCGGCAATTCTTCGGCATAAACTTTCTTTTTACGCCGCTGCTCCGGTTTGGCATCTGCAGCCGCTTCTTCCGGCGAATCAGCTTCCGCATCATCTTGCTCAATGGTAATAAAGCTTCTTTGTGCCGGTTCGGTTTCTTCCTGCATACTCAGCTGTTCCAAACGGGTACGAAAATCAATCACATTATTTTCGGCACTTTCCGGTGCTGCAGCAATGACTTCTTCATTTCCATCCAGTTCTGTATTCAGATTTTGTGTACCAAGGGTTTTATGAATCTCTTTCAGATTGGTCATAACACCCTGCTGACCATTGATCACTGTTGTCTGTTTGGCTTCTTTCCCCGATGTCAGCCGTTTGCGTGCAGGGCTTGTGCCTTCCACTTCAATCACTGCCTGTTCTTTCTTGGCCGCAGCAGATTTGCCTGACGCTTTCGATGGAGTGTCTTCAACTTCTTCTACTTCTACAAAAATAAAATTGGTAATGGCATTTTTACAACGCACCAGCCACTGTTTTACCGCATCCACCATTTCACCGCTATGTTTCGCCAGCACTGCATGCCCGGCCAATACTGCAGCAATTACCGCTGCACATGCCAGCGCAATATAAGTACCCACTTTTCCGATACTGCTTAAAAGCAGCATGGCCACGACCGCACCAATCAAACCGCCGCCGGTACCCATAAGCCCCAGCATCAGATTATCTTTTGCAGAAATATACGTTACATTTACATGCAGCAGTGTCAGAATTACAAGCACACCCAGCACAACCCCCGTCTTCTGCATAGCGGTCGGCTGGCGATCCAGAATCAGTACTATCCCTGCAGCCGCAAAAATCAGCGGAAACAAAATGACGCCTTTCCCTAACAGACTCTGCATCAACAGATAAATCATGCTGCCGATAATCCCCATCTGCTCTCTGAGAATAATATTGTACTGCGAAAAATCCATTCCAGCAGCCGATGGCGCCTGCAGTACAATCCAGCCTGTATAAATGGCAATGGCCAAAAGCCCAATACCGGATAAAATTTGTGAAATATTCAGCTTCTTCGCTTTCTTTTTCCCGCGTTTGGCTTTCTGTTTCGTTTCAGGTTTCTTTTCTTCTATTTGTTTTTCATTCTTTGCTTTACTCATGTGTTCACCTCAAAGAATCATTTCATACTGATATTCTCAACAAAATATTATATCATACTTTCGCCTAAGCAAACCATAGATTATGCAAAATTTCTGACAAATATCTTTTCTTAATAACCTTAAAATCAAAACAGCAATAAAAAAACTCTGCCGCAAATCATCACGACAGAGCAATGCTTTATACGCCCGATTGGAATTGAACCAACGCACCCGGCTCCGGAGGCCGGTGCTCTATCCACTGAGCTACGGGCGCAAATTACCCTTAATATGATACCCGAAACCGAACAATTTGTAAAGGATTTTCTCTACGCAAATTTTCTACAAAATTTTTTCATTTTCTTCGAACAAAAGTTTGCATTTTGGTAAAATCTATATTATAATATGAGTATGACATATAAGGCACTATATGCAAATAATTGATGCAGTATCTATATAATCGTATTTTTATTTTTCAAGGAGTGTTTATTATGAGAAGAAAACAGGCAGGGCTAAGCAAACGTCAGGTTGAAATTCTGGATTATATCACCAAACAGACTGCACTGCGCGGCTATCCGCCATCGGTACGTGAAATTGGTGAAGCCGTAGGGCTGCAGTCCAGCTCCACAGTACACAGCCATCTGACACAGCTGGAAGAGAAAGGCTACATTCGCCGCGACCCTACCAAGCCAAGAGCAATTATGATTTTGAAAACTGTTAACGATGAAGAGGTAACATACGACACCGACAAACCATTTGAAGAAATGATTCAGGTACCTGTCATCGGCACTGTAGCAGCAGGCTCGCCAATTCTGGCAGAGCAGAATGTAGAAGACACCCTTACGTTCCCTGTCAGCCTGGTACGCAACAACAATTCCTTTATGCTGCGTGTAAAAGGCGACAGCATGATTAACGTAGGCATTTATGATGGCGATTTGTTAATCGTTACTCCGCAAAAAGTAGCACAGAATGGTGATATCGTAGTAGCAGTAATCGGTGAAGAAGCTACCGTAAAAACATTCTACCGTGAAAAAGACCGCATTCGTCTGCAGCCGGAAAACGATGCCATGGAGCCAATCTATGTAAAAGAAGATGTGCAGCTGGCCGGCAGAGTAACCGGATTATTCCGCACCATGCACTGACATATACGTATAAAACAAGGCGATTCCACATTGGAACCGCCTTGTTTTGTATTTGCCAATATTCTTATCACGCTCTGCTGTATCATTTGATTATTTGCAGCTCGGATACCATCACCTTCGCCTTACAAATAATCAAATATACGGCAGCGCATTCTTTGTTTGAAATGCCTTACAGCACCAGAATGCCCAAATGTTCCAGCAAAATTTTTGTACCGATCAAAATCAAAATAACACCGCCTGCCAGCTCGGCTTTTGATTTAAACTTCACACCAAATACATTGCCGATTTTTACCCCTATAGCAGAGCATGTAAAGGTAATACATCCGATAAACAGCACTGCAGCTATAATATTCACACGCAGGAAAGCAAATGTTACACCTACCGCCAGTGCATCGATACTGGTGGCAACGGCCAGCAAAAGCATGGTTTTCAAGCCGAAATCATCATCGAGCTCGTCCACATCGCCTTCGCGGGACTCCTTGATCATATTGCCGCCGATAAACAGCAGCAAGAAGAATGCAATCCAATGGTCAATACTTACAATCAGATGCTCAAACTGCGAGCCAAGCAAATAGCCGATGGCCGGCATCAAAGCCTGAAAGCCGCCAAAATATGCCCCCACAATAAGCATGTGTTTTAATTCCAGTTTCTGCACGGACAAGCCTTTACAAATGGACACAGCAAAAGCATCCATAGATAAGCCAATCGCCAGAACAAACAATTCCAAAATACCCATATATCTATACTCCTATGTCAGTCATACTTTCTGTTCGGATTTTTTGGAAACCAGCCGCGCTCTACCCGTTTGCGCTGTTCTTTCAGCTCACCGATACTCCACAAAAAGGAACAGCCCAGCGCGCCCAGCAGGCAGGACGCCACAATATTTTCTACCATCAGCGATACAATAATGCTGATAATCCCCCCTGCCAGAAATACCGGCCAGCATCTATCACTAAAATAATATTCGCATTTGATTACAATCGGATGAAATACCCCAATCAGCAGAAATACCGCTACACTGATAATCAGCCCCATAAAATTCATATCTATATCCTCCTGTTTCGTTCTCTATGTTTCATCTTAGTTTACTTGATACAGTGTATCTACACGGTTTCTGCCGCCAAACAGATAGTCATACTGCACCAGTTCATAACCGTTTAAATACGGTGTTAATGCATTTTCTTCTCTAAAATAATGCCATACACCCTCGCTGTCTCTATAGCCTAAAGCATTCACAGCCGGAAGCGTTTCATAAAGCCTGCTCAAATACTGATTGTACACCGGAAGTTCTACTCCGGCCACTTCCATTGCCAGCGTAGACAGATAATTCACACTGATGGATTCATAATAAGCTTCTTCAATATCATAATTACACCAGATAAAGAACGGCACGGTATAGCGTTCCTGTACATCATCCATATCAAAGGCGGTCAATGGCTTGCCTTTCAGATCTTCAATAAACGCACTTTCCACATTTGGCTGATGGTCGCCAAAAAATACAATCATGGTTGGCTCGTCCACCTTCTGAAAATAGCCAATCAGCTCTTTCAGCGCCATATCCGAAGCTCTCATCAAAGAAAGATACTGTTCTGCCTGATTGTATTTGCGATACTCGCCTCGCATGGCTACCCATTCAGGAATTCCAATGGTATCCAGCACATAGCCGCCATGATTCTGAATGGTTACATTAAACAGGAACAGCTTCTCATCTTGTTCTTTTTCTTCAAACAGCTGAATCACATATTCGTAATCACTGGCATCGGACACATAAGCACCGCGCATATATTCCGGATTTTCCATATCTTCTGTCGTGTAAAACGCTTCAAAACCTAAATTCGGATATACCTTATCTCTGCCCCAGCTGGTAGCCTTGCCCGGATGGAATGCAATGGAGGTATAGCCTTGCTCGCTCAAAATGGTGGCCATACTTTCCAGATCATCATTGATATACTGGCTGTATGCCATAACACCGGAAGGCAGGAATGCCATACTAAGCCCTGTCAGAAATTCAAACTCTGTATTGCAGGTGCCTCCCCCCAAAGTGCTGACCGAGAGATTCCCCTTAATGGTATTTTTGTTTAATGATTTGAAATAATTCATCACCGGCAGTGTTGTACTAAAATCGCCCAGCATATGCAAGTCTGCGTAAGACTCATTCATAATTGCTATAATATTCGGACTTTGGATACTGCTTGCTGTTGTACTGGCTGAAACTCTATCA
>JAGARS010000183.1 GCA_017622155.1 Peptococcaceae bacterium | reverse complement strand
TATCCTGCGGTACGGCACCCAGCCCATAATTGGTAAGCGGCATATTGGCCATACCGAGACCGAAATAGCGCAGACAGAAAGATACTAAAAGCACCATAAAACCTGTCTCTAAGGTCAGTGTAGAAAGTCCCCAGTTGCCCAGAAGCGCAGCTAAAATACCTCCTGAAATCAGCCATTTCGCCAGTCCCAGCTTGTGCAGCTTAACGGTAATGGTATTGCCCAGGATCATCATCAGAGACGGAATCAGGAGAAACATCCCTGTCTGTGCCGGAGTCCATGCCCGTACAGTCTGCAAATACAGCTGAGCCAAAAGCGCAGTAATGCCCAATGTCATTGCCAATGCACACTGAATCAGCAGCGTGATCGTAAACGCCCTGTATTTCAGCACTTCAAAATTCAGCAATGGATGAGATGACCGGAACTGCCGGGCGACAAACAGCACAATCAGTACCAGGCCAAATGTCACCATACCCAAAAACGGCACAGATGTCCAGCCCCATGCTGCGACATTTGTAAATGCAATCAAAATCATCCCTGTGCCCAGCGAAATTTGGGAAATACCGAAAAAGTCAAATTTTTCTTCTTTGCTGCCTGCTTCTTTCGGCACATTGCCATAAAGCAATACAAGCGAAATCAGCGCCAAAGGCACATTCAGCAAAAATAAAATTCGCCATGTAGATACCTGTAAAACAATCCCCGCCAGTGTAGGACCGATCGCACCACCCACCGATTGTGCCAATGCTACAGTGCCCAGCGCTCCGGCTTGAGCATGACGCGGCAAATATCGGTACAGCATAGCCATAGTGCTTGGCACTACAATTCCGGCTGCCACACCTTTCAGAAAGCGGAATGCCACCAGCATCCAGAAGGAAACGGAACAGGCACAGCCGACAGAACACAGCATAAGCCCCGCAAGCCCTGCCAGAAATACACTGCGGTAACTGTAACGCTCACACAAATACGCCGATACAGGCATCATCATACATAACGGCAGCATATACCCGACTACCACCCACTGTACCAGATTGACATCTACCGAAAATGTCTGCATATAGGTTGGCAGTGCAATACTTACCGTATTATTATTCATATTGATTGTAATGTTTGCCAAAACAATCGCTATCAGGAGCAGCTTTCTGTGCGGGCCTTGCTGTATGCACGGCACATCCCCGCATTGTTCCACTTCCTGAATTTCTTCGGGATCATCATTTACCGGCTGACTTAACGCCCGTTCCTGTGCATCCTCCATCACACTCATCTTCTTTCAAACAGCAGTTATCTATTCTTCATATCCCTGCGGATTCTGTTTCTGCCAGTTCCACGCATCCCGGCACATATCTTCAATGGTGCGTTCCGCTTTCCAGCCCAATTCCTTTTCAGCTTTAGAGGCATCTGCATAGAACTCGGCTATGTCTCCGGCACGGCGTTCAAATACCTGATACGGGATCGTCAAACCATTTGCTTTTTCAAAAGCATGTACCAGTTCCAGCACACTGACACCATGCCCGGTGCCTAAATTATAAATCAGCACACCCTTTTCTTCATTCAGCTTTTCAATAGCTCTTACATGCCCTTCCGCCAAGTCCATCACATGAATATAATCTCGCACACCGGTGCCATCCACAGTTGGATAATCATCGCCCCATACACGCAGATATTCACGCTTGCCACTGGCTACCTGTGTCACATACGGCATCAGATTATTCGGAATGCCCTGCGGATCTTCCCCGATGCGACCGCTTTCATGGGCTCCAATCGGATTAAAATAACGCAAAAGCGCTACCGACCAGTCTGGATTTACGTTTGCCACATCCTGCAGGATACGCTCACTCATAACTTTCGTTTCCCCATAAGGATTTGTGGTTGGCAAAAGCGACATGGTTTCTACAAAAGGAATCTCATTTTCACCATACACTGTCGCTGAAGAACTGAACACAAATTTATTCACACCATGACGCTGCATAACTTTGCATAAAGTCAGCGTACTTACCACATTGTTGTGATAATACCGGATTGGCTGCTCTACCGATTCTCCTACTGCCTTCAGCCCGGCAAAATGGATAACACCATCAATCTCCTGCTCACTGAAAATTTTCTCTACAGCAGTTTCATCCGTTACATCTGCTTCGTAAAAAACAATCTGTTTTCCGGTTAATGCCTCCACACGGCGCAGTGATTCTGTTTTACTATTGCACAAATTGTCCGCAACCACCACATCATGTCCTGCCTCTAACAGAACCAGACATGTGTGACTCCCTATATAACCGGCTCCGCCGGCCACCAGAATACGCATACCGTTCTCCCTCATTTCTTTTTGAAGTTTGCCTTCATTTTATCACACTTTCATGGTATGTCCAACAATGATTTGAAAACTTTGTGCTGGTTTTGAACAAAGCATCATCAAATCTTCATAAAAATATCACACATTCTGTGCCAAAAACCTGTATAATAACGTTGTACAATCCATAAACTCGATTCTATAGGAGGACTTTTGAATGAATCTTTTCACCCGCAAAAAAGCTGCGGCATTCTGCACTGTATTGCTTGCCGGCGCATTGTGTACCGGCTGCCC
>JAGARS010000182.1 GCA_017622155.1 Peptococcaceae bacterium | reverse complement strand
ATAATAATTGTGAATACGCAAATTACAATCATAATCATCAAAGGAGACATGCCTCCTAAAATTGGAGCTACCAAACTAGTCAATGCAGCACCAAAGCCGGATTCTGCAGAGGTCAAAGCTTTCCCTACCAATGTTGCGGAAGCAACTAACAGAATGATATCCCAAGAGAAGCCATGCACTGTACCTTGTGCAAAATTCAATAATTGTTTTCCTTCTACACGCACTAAAATCATGACAACTACTACTAAAATCATCCAGCCCATAACACTAATTTTGTTTGCAATACCCATCAGTGGATTTGGAACATTGCCTAAAACAACAATTAAAATACTACCTAATACAAATACCAATAAACTTCCCAATACATATTTCTGATGTTTGCTTAAAGTGGTCACTTCACCAAATACGGAAAAATCAGTGTCAATCATTTTAGATGCATCGCAACGAAGCAATCTCATAAACAGTACATAACCCAATGCCATAACAAATGTAAAGATACTAACGGTTAAGAAATAGGAACCATATGTCCATACATCACCAAAATAGCCGCGGAACATACCACTGAATGCCAATGGCATACCTAAGAATGGCAATAAATACGGACCACATAATACAGACAGACATGCCCCGATATAAACATGAATGACATATTTATCACCGGTTTTATAACCTGCATTGATAAATAATTTTGCATAAATTGGGAACAAAAATACAATCAGTAAGTTTGCTGTGATAAAGATACTCAAAATATAAGGTGCGAAAACTAATAATAATGTTATAATCCATGGTTTGCCTTTTGCAAATGGTAAATTCATAATTTTAGAAATCAACCAACCGTCAACATTGGCAGCCATAACGCCACCCACCATAACCATACCAATACACATCAGCATCAGAGAGGAATCGGCCATTAAATTGGTCAGCATTGTCGTAATCCCACCGGGATAATCTGTTAAGCACAATGCCACCAAACCTAACAAGGAGCTCCAGCTCATGTTTGCGGGGTCAACGGACCAACCAATAACCATACCAATAATAATTCCTAATGTTGCCATGCCATATGGAGTCATTCCTCCAAATGGTGGAATAAAGCGGAATCCAAACATAAAGAAAACAACAATTGCCACTTTTATCATAAAGGATTTATTTTTTCCTGCTTCACCCATAATATTCACTCCAGCTCTCTTTGTTATAAATTATTATTTTTAAATTACTCCACTGCACAAAAATTTCATTTGCACTCATTACAAATATTCTGACATGAAGATGGTGTACATCTCCATGTCAGATTTTTTATTTATCGTTTCATTGTTTACATAGACTCTGTCAGAATCTGATAAGCCGGTGCCCCTTCGCATTCCGCAGGCATATCTACGCCCAGCAGAACTGCAGCAGTTGGTGCCAGGTCAACTTCACGGATGTAACGTGTGGTACGGAAGTTTGCTTTAATCCCTTTACCGGCTGCGATAAAGATTGGGCTCAAGGATGTATCCTGATAGCCATAAGCTGTAGATAAACCAGCACCGTGGTCTTCTACATAGTCTTCATGTGTCACATAGATAATATCTGCGCACAGAGGACCGCCTAAGCCTAACAGAACTGCATCTTTGTTGTGCAGCGCCAATGCAACGATACGTTTACCGGTTTTCGGATGTTTGTAACCATACAAATCGGTAATAATCTGTTCTTCCAATTCATATTTATCTTCCGGATCAACAATACCGTATTTGTCACGGCCTTTTACATTCAGCCAGATACTGTTGCACAGTGTCATGATTGCTTTGGTCTGAGTCCAGTCTACTTCCGGCAGCTCATTGCCATTTTCGTCTTTCTTCATTACGGTGTAGCCCCATTCACGGAATGGTGTTACGCATACGCCTGTACTTTCACCCAGAGATACTGCTTCTTCGTTTGCAGAAATCAGCGCATGGTCAGAGAATAACAGAATTGTCCAACCTTCATCTAATAAATGCATGAAGCTGCCCAGATAATTATCTGTGATTTTGTATGTTTCTTCTGCGAATTTTACTACTTCGTTTTCATCGTAACGAGATGTGTCACGGTTTTTCAGATATTTCACATAGTTGTGACCCTGCAGGTCAATGTTGTGCATATGGGAGAAGATCACTTCCACGCCATAGTTGTTGATCATATGGTGCATTACATTGCTCTGCCATTCAGCAGCTTTTGTCCACTGCGGATTGTTGCATTTCATAATCAAATCTTTGTCGTTACCACTCATCTGGCTGGTTGGCTGTGGAGGACCAAACAGGTCTGTCACTTCTTTGAACAGATGTTTCGGGAACCATACGCTGTCATCTTCGCAGCTCATGCCGCGAGATGCCCAGATGTTTACATAGCTGCCGTCTTCAGCGATTTTCAGCATACGCATGTTGCGATATACTTTTTCAAAACCTGTAGCTGTTGGCACTACATCGTATACACCCTGCATTACATCGTTTTCTAAAATTGCCAGAGGCTCAGCTGTTGCTTTATCGCTGTAAATCGCAACTCTGTCATATACACCTGCTTCGTTTTTCAGAATCAGTGCAGGACGGATTACTTTGCCGAAGTATGTGATAATTACAAATTCTTTGGCATCAGCAGGAATTTCTACTTCCCAGCCGTTTGCAGGGAATACAGGAGATACGCTGCAGCCTGTAGGGAAGTCTGCCAGATGCCACATGCCGCCTTTTACTTCATCGTAAATTACGTTGTCAACTACGAATGTTGGAGATGGAGTATACCCTTCAACATTCAGGAATTCTTTGTACCATTCCTGATATTTTTTCAAGCGTTCTTTTGCTTCAGGAGATTTCCCGGCTGTGGTGGTATGCCAGGAGAATTTGATTTCTTCATCGCCTTCGATATCAGATGTTTTTACAGCCATTGGCGCATAACCAGGTTTCTGGCATTTTGTGCTGGCTACATACAGCATATCGTAGTCGCGTTCGTTACTCCATGCGCAGCAGGCACCAGGGCTGGAACCGTCGATGGTAAACAGGTTTTCGCTTTCAATGCTTGGTGGGAAGCTGCCGCCCGGCCAGTGCATTACCAGTGTTTTTTTGCCTGCTTTTGCAGTTACGTTCCACAGCGGCTCTGCAATCATAAATTTGGAGGAGAATGCACCTAAAGTGATGTCTCTGTCTTCCACGGCAGATACGTTAAAGTCAACGATCCCGTGGGTCATTGGATAAGTACCGGTAGCCAGAGTTGCCCACATTGGAGGTGTGATAGTTGGGTTTGCACCCAGCATCATCAGGTCTTCACGGCAGGAGCCTAAATCCATCAGTTTTTTTACGTTAGGCAGTTTGCCTTCATCCACCAGACGTTTGGTGAAACGAGGGTCCATACCGTCTACACCCAACAGCAGTACTTTTTCGGTCAAAGCTTTGTTTCTTAACATAAAACCACTCCTTAAAAATATATTAAAAAAATCTATTACTGCAATACCATTGTACTCTTTTCATTTCTCTTTGCCTAATATCAAAAACCTATAAGGATTCCCTTTGTAATAGGGTTTCCATATAACCATCTGCTACATAAAAATGGGATACCGCTTTTCAGCAGTATCCCAACTAACATCTTATCATTAACTCATGCACACTATACAGGTTAGAATGCCAGCATGCCTAATGGAATAAAGATTACTACCATAGTAACTACGATATAAATCAGCATCAAGGTAACATGCTTATAAATCGCTGCTGGTGTTGTTAAATCTGTAGTATGGATAATTGCACCCCACATACTGGAGGATGGCAATAAGAAGCCCCACATACTGTAAATTAACAAACCAGATGCTACCAGAGCACCGTTGATTGGCAAACCACCTGCAATTAAACCAGCTACCAAAGCATAGCAAATCATCAGAATTGCCATATTGTTACATACGTTTGTAGCAATCAATGCGAAGGCAAAAATTACAATAACAATCATAACAGGTCCTAAACCACCCAACAGTGGAGCTACCAGTTTGGTCAATGCAGCACCAAACCCCGCTTCAGCAGTT
>JAGARS010000181.1 GCA_017622155.1 Peptococcaceae bacterium | reverse complement strand
GACACCGTGAATGGCTAATGGCAGAGTTACCCACTGGTATTTTTTGATACCGCCATAATAATGGGTGTCCATATATGCCATACCGTTTTCTTCATACAACGGATGCTGTTTCAAATCCAGACGGGGAGAATCTACATGCGCTGCCACAATCTGCATTCCCTGTTCCAGAGGAACATTTCCCAAATGAAATAATGCAATAGACTTGTCCATCATCACCGCATACACTTTTGACTGCATCGGCACTTTGCCATCCAGCACATCCTGCAGATTCACATAATCGGCCAGCTCTGCCATGCGTATTGCTTCACGCACACATTCCCGCTCTGTCTTGCCCGCATCCAAAAATTCTTTGTAGTGTCTCGCTGCAATTTCAACCATTCCCAACTGTGCATCATCATACTTTTCCCATGCTGTGTTTCCCATTCTAATACCTCCATAAAAATATTTGCTGCAACATTTTTATTTTCTTTCTTGTCTTTTCTTTCTGCAAATTGTGAAAAAGTCCCTGCTTTCTTTTTATTTTAACGGCACTAATATGATCTGCATTTCATCGTATTCCGTGTTACGTAGTACCAAATCATATAGTTTTTCATATTCCTGCTGCAAAATATCTGCCGGCACTATAAGATTTGCCTGTTCTTGCCCCAATATGGCCAGCGCAGGCACAATGCCTTTCGCTGAAAGCAAAAGTTCTAATTTCTGTTCACAATACTGCAGCTCAGCATACTGCTGTAAAGTCTGCTGTTTCTCCGCGAATTCCAACTGTGCGACTGTGTGATACAGCTGTTGCCAGGCATTATCCCGTTCCATACGCAATTCCGCTATACGGTTTTCCATGATTGAATGACGCATAGCAGTTTCTTCATATTCCATCTCGTTCTCCTGCGTTGATATCAGCGCTACTTTTGCATAATCCTCCTGCCGATTCATATCTCCGCTCGTTTCTGCTGTTTCAGGCTGAACGCAAAGATTCCATAATGCTCCAGCCCAAAACAATAACACACACAATACTAAAATCAACAAACGGATTACAGTTGCCACCTTGTCCATCATACAGCCCCCTCGCCCGGTACAATATCAATTTGATGCAGTGAAATTTGCAGCAACGCTGCTACAGCATGTAATAATCGTTCCTGTACAACAGCATCGTCGGCACCTTCTGCCACAACCAAAACACCGATAATTTCAGGCGCTGTTTCTTCTACTAAAAGCGCTTCTTGCGTTCCGCCTCGATTTTGCTGCACCACGGTGTGCTGTTCCTGTACCTCTGTGGTACGCTGGCTATTGTCTGCACTTTCTTCACTTGTACTCCGGCTGGTATGTTGGGTATCTAAAGCATATTCTTTACGACCGCCACTTTTGACTGTAATCTGCACTGTAACATTCCCGGCTCCCTGAATTTGTGACAATGTATTGGCTAATTTCTGTTCCATAGCAGTAATACCGTCTGCTGGTAAACTATGATAGATAGCTGTTTGTGTCGATGGAAGTGACACAGCATTATCAGAATCTGTGTCACTGCCGATTAGCAAAAATAAAATCCCCAAGAGCACCAATGTCCCAAGCAAAAAATATTGCTTCTTATGCTGAAACTGTTCTTTGCTCCAAAACCCTGTCATGAATGTTTCCCTCCTTGTCCTAAAATTCTTCTAAACGATTTGTCTGTATTGCATTTTTTATTTGTTCTCCCAGCTCTGCACAATGGTCTTTTTGCAAAAGCTGTACGACAGGCTGCAATAATATCAGCACAGTAAAAACGCCCATAATCATCTTAATATAGCTGCGAAATGTGCTATTTGGCATCAGCAAATCCAACACCGCAGTCAAAAACACCAGAACAATCAAATTAACCAGCATTATGCGAATAGCCTCCATACATTTACCCCTTTCCTATACGGCAATCAGTTCCAATCTTGGTTAGCTCAATGCCGCTCCTCCGGCTGCCAGAACAATTAAAATCATGAAAAAGAAAAATATACCGGTCAGTGCTACAATGGCAAACAGCAGCATAAAGCTTCCTGCCGCCTGCTCTAAAAGATTGGAAACACAGTTTTCGCCTATTGGCTGAAGCACAGCTGCTGCAAATGAATACAGAAAATAAATAATCAGGATTTTAATCGCCGGCAAGACCGTCAGCACAATCACCGCTAAAAGCCCAACGAGGCCTACTGCTCCGCGAATTACAGCTGCACCATTTAACAGTGTTTCCAATAAACCTGATATAGTGTTTCCAACTACCGGGATAGCTGCCCCGGCGACATATTTTGCTGTACGCAAAGATAAACTATCCAGTATGTGACCTCCAATTCCTTGTATACTGAGCACTGCCAGAAACAACATTGCGCTAAATGCAATACCGGTAAGTATCAGTTTACGTAAAAATGCAGCAAGTCCCTGCAAATGGTATGCATCATGAAAACTGTTTATTAGTTTCAGAAGAAATTCCATCGTTACGATAGGCAGCAGCACTGTACGGAAACACCACACTGCTATTTGCACAATAAGCAGCAGCGATGGCTCCAATAGTCCTGCTGTCTGAATATTTCCAAGTGCAGTCATCAATGCCATCTGTATCGGCAAAAACAGCTGCATCAATTCAGCCAGTCGAAGTATCGTCTCTTGTCCATAATGCAGTACAGCATTGCCACTTTGTAAAAGCAGCAAGATTGCAATGGCACGAATTATTAAACTGCATAAGTCTCGAATACTGCCGCCAGAAACTGTATCTGTCATCTGGTGTAAAAGGGCATAAACAACGGCCAGTAGAATCATTTGCCCTAAGAAAGAGCATTGCATTGCCACCTCTTGATAAATTGGCGCCATCATTTGCTCTATAAACGCTACGATATCAAAATCAAATGTTCCATTCAGAAGATTTTCAAATAGCTGATGTATCGATAAATTTGGTATTTCCTGCTGAATAGATTGTTCCATGACGGTAAGTAATGTATCTAAATCTAATTGTTCCCGCAATTCCACAGGCTACCACTCACTTTCTTTGCAATTCAAACAATATATAGCTGCCGTGGATGTTCAGCTCTCTTTACAAAATAGAAAGTATCACTTCTAAAAGTTCTTTAAATACAGGAAAAAATACTATCAGTATTGCAATTTTTGCTGCAAACTCCAATTTTAGCGCCAGCGCATTGCTTCCTGCATCTCGGCAGGTCTGGCATAAAAATTCAGCCAGCCACGCAATTCCAATCATCTTAAGAATCACCGTCACATATGCAGTATGCACACCAGCCTGTACACATAATTCTAATAGCGTATTGATGATTGTATGCAGCTGTCCTGCAGACTGCATTAATACCAATACGCCAAATGCTGTAACTACAAATATGGCTACACTGCTTTTGTATTCGTTTAATACCAAATACACGACAAGAGTCAAAAAGCCGCACCCTAAAAGCTGCAGAATGTCCATACTGTACCTCCTATACCAAGCTTATGCCTCAGGCACATAATCAAATCACAGCAAACTAATACAGCATAAATACTGCACGTACATGAACAAACAGTTCCGAAAGTAAATCAATTACCATATACAGT
>JAGARS010000180.1 GCA_017622155.1 Peptococcaceae bacterium | reverse complement strand
GCATCATTATAATTTGGACAAATCATTACCAGTGCATCGCAGTCTAATATGGCCGGATACACTTCCTCTACCATTACACCGCCGTAAAAACAGCTGCACAATTCGCCAAAATGTTTACAGGTGCTGAATGTACATCCGGTACAATCCACCACCGTACCATTCTGTAAAGATATTTCCTGTATGGAGCAATCTTCCGTCAGATGCTGCTTTACTTTACGCCAGAGTGTCAACGTATTGGATGTTTCACGATTGCTGGCATGTACTGCCAATATCTGCGGTTTGCGATGTTTTGGCATCTGAAAGGCCAGTAATTGTACAATCAGCTCCTTAGCCGATTCCAGATATGCACCCATTCGGTCTGTTTGGCGATTCCGTGCCTGTATGATAAAATTATCAAGCGATAATGTGCCTTCTGCCAGCGGTTTGCCCGGAAACGCACATCCGCACATATTCGCCGCAAATACAAGTTCCCGTGCAATATCTTTGGTATACAGCTCATTCTGACTATCCACAATCACAGCCCCGACACATCCGGTCAGGCAATGGGGATTGCGTCGCAAGATACGCAAAAATTTCTGATATTCCAGATTTGTCCCATCGGTACCTGCATTGATGACAAACAGGATTCGCCGATGCTGAACCGGCTCAAACTGATCTGCTTTTGTCCAGTATTCGGCAGTATTCTGCCCAATGCCATATTGCAATACCTGATGCAGACGTTCATTATAACGCTGCTCTGCATCTTCCGGCATAATGATTAAAAGCGGTGTTTGATTGTCTGCATGCATATGTCTCACCTCTGTCTATACCTGAAAAGATTTTAGTTCCTGCTGTGCCTCTTGAATACGTTCTAACAGCAAAGCGGGCAAAGGCAAATGTTCCAGCTCTACGCCATAGCGCGTACTTCTGTTTTTGCATCCCATATAAATACCGCCCAGATAATTAGCACTGTAATGCCATTCACCACGCAAAGTCAGCAATATAGAGATAGCCGCTGATGACAATGCCGGAGCAATATATGGCTTAAATCCAAGGGCCCGCACCTCCAGATTGGCCTGCACGGTTTTCTGCGTCAGTTCCATAGAAAGCTCATGATGATACGATGCTACACTGTCTGCAATAACCAGTTTGCTGCCATGAGGGCCATATGCTCGCCCTTCGGTGAGAAACTGTGTAAATCGCGCATCCTGTTTGGCATAATATGCAGCTCGACTATTCATCACACCCAAACCGTAGCCTTGCACCTGTTCCGGACGAAGACCGTTTGCATCCCATATACCCTTTGCATTACAGTTGCTGGCAGCATATACCCGCTGACACAATAAATCCACCGGATCGGATACCACTGCAAACAAACCGTCAAATTCAGCGTTTCTGGCCAGTTGGCCATACTGTGCAATGATTGCTGTATTGGCTTCCAGCTGTGCCATTCGCACATCACCTGCCTCATTGCCTACTGCCGGAATGGATTTGGAAGCACAGAATACAAACACATCGCAGTCAAATAATTGTTCTTCTGTAATGACATCAACGCGCGGCAGACGATGATACTGCCACGGATATGCAATCTGATTGATTTCGTGTTCCCACCGGGTACACAAAGCTTCGTTGAAGTCATAAATCCCAATGCTGTCAATCACATCATCGCCAAGCAGTGTAAGCCCAATGAGCAGCGTACCGCCCACATCACCCATGGCAGCAATATGCACCCGTTTTTTGGGGCCGGCTGCATTGTTATGTGCAAGCTGACACTGCAGCGCATCTACAGAAGATACCCCGCAAATAGCACCTTCCAGCGCTTTTTTTATCAGCCAGTCAGGAATATCTGTAAGGGATTGGGCTATCTTATCCATCTGTGCAGTGTCCAGACACCATAAATCTTCATCGGTTTCTGCAAAATATGCGGGATGATTGATGCAATATACTGTTTTGCTGTTTCTATGTTTGCTGTTCAGATACACAGGAGCAGCTGCTTTGCAGGCTTCCGCTTCACTTACCTGTATGGTATTTTCCAGCAGTTCAGAAGATACCACAATCCTGTCCTGAATACGATAATAATACATTGCAGCTCCTCCTATTCCATAATACTCTGCAGTCGAATCAAATGCTGAATATCGTTTTCCACATGTACAGATGCAGCAATATTATGATCATAGTTCATATGCATGCCATAATCAGGACAGCGCGGTGAAATCACCGCTTCGCTTAAACGCCCCAGCGTCAGACGACGGTCAAAGAGTTTCTGATATTCTTCTTCCAGCACACGCAGAATCGCACGTACATTTTCAAGACATGTCAAAGAAAACTGATACATTGCCCCATGATCCACTTCCGTCATATAGCTTGGCACCACATACGGCAAAATAAAATTGATTGACGGAATCAAATTGGCATTCGGTTCTTCCTGCTGCTCAATCATATCGCCGCCGATAAACGGATACAATGTGGATTCCACATACCAGCTGCGAAGCCGCGGCAGAAAATACACACCTTCTACCGGATATGGCTTGTTTTGCATCAAATCCTTGCCCCGCGCCGATAAAATACCCACAATCATACTGCTGATTTCCACATTTTCATGCTGTAAAATCGGTTCTAAGCCTTGAATCCGGTGACCTTTATGTAAAAGGTCATCCACAAGAATTACAGGCCTGTTAAATGATTTTATATTGCGCACCTGATTTTCCAGTGTGGCATATTGCGGGAAGTTCTGTATGGTAAACTGTTTGATATCCCCAGTATATACCTTCTCACTGTGCAATGATTTGGTAACCGTATTTGGCACCGCTTTACCCAGCAGAATTTTGCCAAACGGCACGCACATTTTTTCACCTTGACGGCGCACTTCATATGGCACCACCGGCACATCGTTTGCTTTTGTAATTTTTTTCAGCATCTTATGATGCATAATACGTGCATCAATCGACAGCACCAGATTGCCCGGATACAGTGTTGTCATGACTTCCTGCAGCCGATAATGGCTTTCCTCCAGCACCTGCAATACACGTTCATTGCTGCTGAATGGCTCTTTGATAGTGGTTTCCATATTTTTGAGCAGTGTAATCGGTGTACGCATATCCACCATATAAAACGCTGTGCCTGAGCACGCCAGCATATCAGCAAACGGTGTATCCACAAACCCTTGCCGTTTCAATACCACTTCCGTATTCAAATCAGTACGGCCAAAATACACCGCATCGCCATAATCCCGTTCCAGATAATACGCCAAAAGCTCCGTCATCAACAGCTGCTTGGCATTGCGCAGAGGGCTTTCTGTCGATACCGGTTCCCGTCTCTGGTATACACCTTCAATCACTGCCGTATTGCCAAACACACGATTGCGCATCCAGTTGACAATCTCTCTATTCTCAAATACGCGATACATATCCGTTGTAGCCATTGTATGGCTTAAGGCAAAGGCCGCAATCTGTGTCTCATCCTCTTTTACCACAAGCACCATGGCCTCCGGCTTAGCCCAGTGATGTTCCAGCACCTGCGGCAAATCCGCGATATGGCTAAACTGTTCCACAATCTGATACAGCTCAGGCGCCTCACTGTCGGTGATTATTTCAAACTGAATATTTCTGCTCTGTAATACAGGTTTATACTGCGGTTCACGCAAATAGAGCCCATGCTGATAAATATAATTTTGCGCCAAAGGGCTGATCAAATTGGAAATATCACGATTGCAGTCAATATTTTCACGAATCCGGGTGGAACTAATATCTTCCAGATAAGTCGGCAATGTCAGATAAATCAAATCGCCTTTGATGGCTTGTCGGATTTTCTGTTCGGTTTCCTGCTCTGCTTTGCGAATCTCTGCCTCCGATTCCCCTTGTACACGACGAAATACAATATGATTGTACTGGTGTATGGTTCCTTCCTGCGGCTCTTTTTTGTAGGAAGACGCATTCATAATCACATCGGAACCTACCACCAGATACAGCTCTTTGTCCGGGAACAAAGCTTTGAGCGCCGCAAGGTCATCATTGTTTGCAATATTCACAGGAATTTCTCCCGGGAATAGATAAATATTTTCCTCATCAGCTACCGACATCTGCATAATCTGCCGACGCACCTTCCAAGGCTGCGCCTTTTTCGACCATGAAAATTCATCCAGTGCCAGATACACATGGAACCCCATATTGCGAATCTCCTGTACAATACCTTTATGGCTCAAGGAGAACGGGTCAAAGGTACCCGGAAAAAATGCAATTTTCTGCGGCACTGGCAGATACAATGTGCCATAAGTCTGCAGATAATCAGAAATAAAACGATAAATATAATTGAGCGATCCTGCACGATTCAGAAAAGACAATCCGGTAAGGGGTTTATCATGAATCAGTATCAGCATACGCTTGTAAATAGAACGGAATATTTCATACTTCTGCTCCAAGGTAAGCCGTCTCGATGCAAACAGATTATGCCCTAATACAATAAACGCCTCGGAAGCAATGGTCTCATCATAGCTGGCAAGGCCGGAAAGCAGCATGCCAAGCATTCTGGTACGGCGCTTGCCAAATATAACAGTATCTTCTGCAAATCTGCTTGCATAGGCAGGATAATACTCTATCATCACACCCAGCGTATTTAATACCACGCTCACCACACGATTGTTGGTACTGTACAAAAGATTCTGCAAATCGGCAATTAATTCATCCAGTTCCTGTGGACCCAGATACATCGCAATCTGTCCAAGATATGCAGGAATATACTTAGAAAATTCATATTCTCCGATTTCCAGCCCTTTGGTTAATTCAATCACCACTTCATTGCGCTCAGTCGGTGAAAGCTTCGGAATAATTTTCACCAGAGCCTTTCCGGCTTTATGACGCACACTGACCTGCTCTCCCACTTTCAAGAGATTGGACAAATGGGCCGCTACCTGTAAAAGCGATACATCGTCATGGGGCACCATGTCCATCAGCATATCAATATTGGTCATTTTCAGAATCCACGGCGTAGCACCTTTCTGGTTTTCCAGAAACAGCATCTGCACCGCTTTGCGTTCTTCCTCCGCATTGACATGAAGTTTCGCTTCTAAATCATCGGCATGAAGATAGCGATAGGTATAAGCCATATGGTATCGAATCCCGGCAGGCGCACTTTCAAGCACAATACCATTGAGCATATCCATAATCTGCTGTTTCATATGACTGTACAAATGCGGCTGTTTTGCCATATACTGCAGAAAACGCAATGCAGCAGTGCGAATCTCCAATTTGTCACGGCCAAGCATATTCTGCGCAAATGCCAAAAGTTCTTCCAGCTGTACCGGTTCACACCATTTTAACGGTACAGAACGCATAGTATCCATCAAAATAAAGCCTGTAGCATCATCCCAATGGGAATCATGATAATAATACAAAAGAATATCCAGATAGTTGTAACGTTCTTCCGGAGCGCAGTTTTCCAGCACAGCCGGCACCAGGTATTTCAGCGTATAGCCCATCCAGCGCTTATGCCGCTCAATCACCTTATGGTCCGGCATGATGATTTTATCCAGATACCGCTGCCATAAGGTCAAAGATGTTACCTGTTCTTCCGACAAAGTAACACCGGCAGGCAGTTCTTTGCGATAAATTTCGTCAAAATTGACAATGATTCTGCCCATCAGCACTGCAGCCTGACGGCGAATATCCCCCTCGCGATGCATCAGAAGCTCATAAAGAAACTGCAGAGTCATTTGTTTCTGACGCTGGGTAAGATAAATATAATATTCCTCCAGAATATGAATATAAGTTCTGGTGTTTTTCCAGTCGGTTTCACTGCGCGCCGCTTCCAGCAATGTGCCAAGAGATGTTTCTGTGTTCAAAAACTCCATCAGCCAGATATTATGACGAATGGCAAGGAATTTGTAACTGGTCACCGCCTCGTCAGCATCCACCAGGGCAATGTTTTTCTGCTCTGCAGGATGCAGCATGTGGGCGGAAAAGTCGGTATTGACACCGAGGCTTTCCATAAAGTCCTCAAAATCTTTCAGTTTGGCATATACATACTGATAGCGACGTTCTTTCGCTTCGTCTACATTTTCCAGTTTGCTTAAAATAATATGGAACGAATCTTTCAGCGAAAAGATGCCCATTTTTTCTTTCGGAGCATCACAGTCCACCTTACGTACGCGGAAATCGGCATAAATCAGCACAAGGGATTCCAGCGGCAGATTTTCCAGTTCCAAATCCCAAGTAGAGTGATTCACCGCAATATGGGCAATGGTCGGCATGTTTTTTTCTTCAAACCACTGGCCTGTATAATAATAATGCAGATGCGCCATGCGCTTGGTTTCAGATGCTTTACAGCCGAATTTACCGATATCGTGCCCTACCGCAGCACCGCTTACAAGGCCCAGGTTAATCGGCACACCGGCTTCTTTCAACTGACGAGCCACATGCATTGCCACATAATGTACTCCGGCAATATGACTCAGCGTGTTAAAATAAAACAGTTCCTTGCCGATATACATCAGTTCATACAAATATAATTGCCGAAAATAATACAGAAATCTGCTGTACTCTTCTCGCACTGCATAATCCTCAATATCTGTTGTCTGCAAAAAAGCAAAGTCTTCAAAAGGATCAAAGGATTTATGCTTCTGTTTCACATCCAGCATACAGCGCAGCACACGGGCAAAAAACTGCACACCTGTCTGATAGTCGGCCTTTTGCTCAATTGTTACACTTTCCGGATACGACCAGCTGATAATGCTCCAGTAACTATATTCCAGCCACCCCTGTGCCGGCTCAGACGCATACCACTGCGGAGCAAGATATCTGCACAGGTTTAATACATCATTGCATGTCCATGCATGATCCAGAAGTGCGGTCAGCTCATCCAGAAGAACCATCTGCATAGATGCCAGTTTCTGAATAGGAATTTCCGCCTGCTGCAATAAAAACTCTGCAATCATATTTTCTTCTAATACTGCCTGTAGTTCTTCTCGCTTATGAAACCCTGCCATACTATCACCTTCCCGTAATTACCGGCCATCAAATGCCATAAAATCATAATTCTGCGGCACCATATCCGTTATGGACATCTCAGGCACTTTGCCCGGCTCATATACTGCTTCCAGATAAAGTGCGCCCTCCGGCTTGTAGTAATATTCCGAAGCCCGTTCCAATAATCGTCCGCTAAACCAGGTACGCCGCTCATACCGGTTCTCATAATATATCAAATCCGCAAATATCCCAATGTGTCCGCCAGACGCCTCCCCAGTAAAATGTATCATTGCTTCTTCCGGCTTATCATACTCCATTGCCCATTCCGGCCATTCATCAGAAGTAACGACTACATCACCGGTATATTGTACATCATCCACATAACCCAACAGCGTATGGGGCAGCACTTCCTGTTCCAGCTCATTATGAAACTCCAAACGTCCCAGAAAAGCCGCAATCAGAAACATAATCAGCGCAGCCAGCCCAATATAGAGCAAATATTTTTTTGTGCTTTCATTCTCATTCATAGCTGCACACCCTCTGCCAAACATACTTACCTACATAGTATCAAAACACAAGCGCAAACGCAAGAAATTCTGTTTTACTGCGTAAAAAACAACGTATACATAAAAAAACACCGAACAGCTTGTCCGGTGTTTTGTGTGCGTAAAGCGATATCTATTAATAGTTTTCTGCTTTGATACGGAAGTAAGACTGTGGGTGTGCGCATACAGGGCAAACCTGAGGTGCCTCTTCACCTTCATATACATGGCCGCAGTTGCCGCAATGCCATTTCACTGCTTCTTCTGCTTTGAATACTTTGCCTTCTTTTACGTTTTCTAATAATTTCAGATAGCGTTCTTCGTGTTCTTTTTCTACACGTGCTACGCCTTCAAACAGGAATGCGATATCGTTGAAGCCTTCTTCTTTTGCTACTTTAGCAAATTCTGCATACATCTGTGTCCATTCTTCGTTTTCGCCTGCAGCTGCTGCCGCCAGGTTTTCCATGGTGCCGTCGATTTTGCCGCCGTTTGCTAATTTAAACCACATTTTTGCGTGTTCTTTTTCGTTTGCTGCAGTTTCTTCAAAGATTTCTGCAATCTGTACATAACCGTCTTTTCTTGCCTGGGATGCAAAGTAGGTGTATTTGTTTCTCGCCATGGATTCACCTGCGAATGCATACAGTAAATTTTCTAATGTTTTGGAACCTTTTAATTCAGCCATAATAAAAATCCCCCTATAAAATTAAATTTTATTTTTATCGTTGTACAGCAGTTCACTGCTGTTTGCCTGATGATATATTTTACCCATTCTCACAATGCCTTAAACATGATTTATGAAAAAATTCTGAAATTTTTTATTTTTCTTTTGCAATACGTACTTTGCGTACTTTTGCCTTAATTGGTTTAGTCTGCAGGGTATCCAGTACAAGCTGACCTTTGCCATTTAAGATTTCCACGGTGCTGGTCCAGTCCAGAATCTGAATGACACCGATATCTTTGGCTTCCAGCCCCGGAATGGCACAAATGGTGCCTACAATATCCACCGGACGAATTTTAGCTTTTTTGCCGTCATCAATCTGCAGCTTCAAAATCTGTTCTTTTAGTGCAGCATTGCGATTGCCTTTCTCTTCCGGTTCTTCGTCCATCTTGGCGCGGAATGCAGCCTCGGCCTGCTCCATAGCGGTTTCATCAGGCAAGGAAAGTTCTGCGATTTCCTGTTCTAACAGTTTTTCCAGTGCTTTCAGCTCCGACTGCTCGTAGCGTTCCAACAGAGAAATAGCCATGCCGTTCTGCCCTGCTCTGCCGGTGCGCCCGATACGATGGATATAGGTTTCCCGTTCATGCGGCAGTTCATAATTTACCACCAGAGAAATATTTTCTACATCGATTCCTCTGGCCGCCACATCGGTAGCCACCAGATAACGAAACAGCCCTTTTTTGAAGTCGCGCATCACTTCGGTGCGCTCCCATTGCTCCATACCGCCATGCAGCCGCCCACAGCTAAAGCCATCATCCCACAATGCATCGTAAATATCTTCTACTTCCGAACGCATATTGGCAAAAATGATACAGCTGTCCGGATTGTGCACCTTAAGAATATTTTTTAGCAAATCAATGCGTTCGTCAGTGTGCATCCCATCACAGCTATAATAGCTGTGCGTAATTTTTCGGCTGCTCAGCTGCTCCCCTTCGATGGTAATCTGCACAGGGTTGTGCATGTACTGTTCAGCCAGACGCACCACTTCTTTTGGCATAGTAGCAGAGAACAGCAGCGTCACTCTGTCGTTCGGCAGATAGGAAAGAATCTGCTCCACCTGCTCAATAAAGCCCATATGAAACAT
>JAGARS010000179.1 GCA_017622155.1 Peptococcaceae bacterium | reverse complement strand
TGTGCAATAATCAGCTCTGCATCTAATGGTTTGATGGTACTGATATTTACTACAGCTGCGGAAATACCTTCAGCAGCCAGTAATTCTGCCGCTTCTACCGCTTTGCTCACCATAATACCGGTGCCTACCAGTGTCACATCGGTACCTTCTTTCAGCACAACGCCTTTACCAATTTCAAATGTATAATTATCGTCGAACAGTACAGGCACTTTTGGACGACCCATACGGATATATACAGGACCTTCATATTCAGCTGCCGCTTTTACCGCCTGTTTGGTTTCAATACCGTCAGCAGGCACGATAACTGTCATATTTGGCAGCGCACGCATCAATGCAATGTCTTCCAGCATCTGATGAGAACCGCCGTCTTCCCCTACGGTTAACCCTGCATGGGTAGCAGCAATTTTTACATTTAAGTTTGGATATGCAATAGAGTTGCGAATCTGGTCATATGCACGGCCTGTTGCAAATACAGCAAAGCTGCTGGCAAACGGGATTTTGCCTGCCGCTGCAAAACCTGCTGCTACACCCAGCATATTCTGTTCTGCAATCCCCATATTAAAATGACGTTCCGGATAAACTTTTTTGAAATCACTTGTTTTTGTGGATTTGGACAAATCGGCCTCCAACACCACAATATTTTCATTTACTGCGCCCAGTTCAGCTAATGCTTCCCCGTAAGCGTCACGTGTTGCAATACTCGCCATTGTTCGAATCCTCCTATTTCAAATCTTCCATAGCCTGTGCTACCTGTTCTGCATTTGGAGCACTGCCATGCCAGCCTGCCTGGTTTTCCATATAAGAAACGCCTTTACCTTTTACGGTTTTGGCTACGATTACACTTGGCTGCCCTTTTGCAGCTTTCGCTGCTTTCACTGCATCAGCAATCTGTTGGAAATCGTGCCCGTCGATTACCTGTACATGCCATCCAAATGCGCCAAATTTTGCGTCGATTGGATTTGGGCTCAATACATCGTCTACATTCCCGTCAATCTGTAAACCGTTGTTGTCCACAAATGCAATCAGGTTGTCCAGTTTGTAATGGGCTGCTGCCATAGCTGCTTCCCATACCTGACCTTCCTGAATTTCGCCATCACCCAATACGGTATATACATAGTTTTCTTTTTTGTCCATCTGACAAGCCAATGCCATACCTACTGCAGCAGAAATCCCTGTGCCCAGAGAGCCTGTGGACATATCTACACCCGGTACTTTTTTCATATCCGGATGACCCTGCAAATGACTTCCCAATTTGCGCAATGTGCTCAGTTCTTCTACAGGGAAGAAGCCTTTGTGTGCCAGTGCAGCATACAGCACCGGTGCTGCATGACCTTTAGACAGCACAAAACGGTCACGATCTGCCCATTTTGGCTCCTCCGGTTTTACATTCATTTCTTCGAAATACAGATAAGTTAAAATTTCAGTCGCAGACAAACTGCCGCCCGGATGACCGGACTTTGCCGCACCAACCATATTAACAATATCTCTTCTGATTTGCTTTGCCTGTTCTTTCAGCATCTCTTCATTCACTGGCGATTCCTCCTATTTTTACGCAATGATTTCTCTTGCTTATTTCAAACATTTCAACTCGGCAATATATTCTGCCGTTAACTCTTTTATTATATCATCATTCTGTCAACTTGTTTAGTAGCAGTTTTGCAGAAATTGAAAATATTTTTCTCTGACGTACTGCAAGTTGTTTTTTCTGTTTCGGTGCTTTATAATGTTATTATGCTATTCATACAGTTATATCACAATGTGAGGTGTGCGCTTTTATGAAAAAGAAAACTGTGGCATTGACAGGTGCTTCCGGAACCATGGGGTTTCAAGGCTTTTTAGAATTATATGCAAAAAAGAATCAATTCGATATCGTTCTTTTGCTCAGGGATAGTAAGAAAAATCGCGAGAAATTTGCAGACTATATGCAAGATTCTGCTGTGCGCATTGTCTGGGGAGATTTAACAAACTATGACAATGTACTTGATATGGTAACCAGAGCAGATTATGTCTTACATGTAGGTGGCATGGTTTCTCCGGCGGCTGATTACTATCCTGTATCCACACAGGAAACCAATATTTCTGCCGCAAGAAATATTGTAACCGCTGTAAAAGCGCAATCTAACCCAGATGCCATAAAAGTTGTTTACATCGGTACTGTAGCGGAAACCGGTGATCGAAATCCGCCAATTCACTGGGGCAGAACCGGTGACCCAATCAAAATCAGCGTTTATGACCACTATGCTATCAGCAAAGTAAAAGCTGAAGCTATTTTCGCCGAATCCGGTCTAAAATATTGGGTATCGCTGCGTCAATCCGGTATTTTATATCCAGCTATTTTGAAAAACATGGAACCTATTATGTATCATGTGCCAATGAATGGTGTACTGGAATGGGCTACCGTAGAAGATTCCGGCAGATTACTTGCCAATGTATGTGGTGATGATATTCCGGAAGAATTCTGGAGAAGATTTTACAATATCGGTTCCGGTGAAGAATACCGTCTTACCAACTACGAATTTGAAGATCTGATTCTTGGTACATTAGGGCTAGGCTCTCCAAAGCGATTATTTGATCCTCACTGGTTTACCACACGCAATTTTCATGGTCAATGGTACTATGACGGCGATTTATTAGAACAATATTGCCATTTCCGTGCTAATATTCCGGTGAAAGACTATTTCAAGAATATGATGAATCAGGTGGAATCATTCTACAAACTGGCTTTCCTCGGTAAACCATGGGCCCCGCTTTTGAAACATACATGGATGAAAAAAATTGCACAGACAGAAGAGTATGGTACTTTATGGTGGGCTGAGCACAATGTGCCAGAAAGAATGAGCGCATACTATGGCAGTCTGGAACAGTTTAACAAACTGCCGCGCAGTTGGAAAGAATTCGATATTATCATTCCTTCTAAAAAAACATCTTCTAATGAAGTCGTGCTGCTTAATCACGGTTATGATGAAAACAAACCGTTTGATACACTCACCATCGAAGATTTACAAAAAGCGGCTGCATTTCGTGGCGGGCAATGCTTAGCCGAAACAATCGAAGATATGTACACCCCTGTGAAATGGAAAAGCGCCCGCGGAAACGAATTCGAAATGTCGCCAAATCTAGTATTGCGCGGAGGTCACTGGTGTCCTGCTGAACTTCCATGGCCATGGGATTATGACACAGAAGCGAAAATTAATCCGTTTTTTGCACAGGTATGGTATCCATTACACGAAAAAGACGAGCACAATATTTACGGAGCAGAAATTTTCGATCATTTCAAAGAAAAAGTTATAAAATAAGCACAAACAAAAATGCTATGCACAGAGTTTTATATCACTCTTATGCATAGCATTTTTGTTTGCTGACTTACTCAGCGCGTTCATATAATTTTACAATGGTTTTTACCCCTGTTTCATCATCAGTTTCCACATCAAACTGAATTGCCGTATCTGTTTCCATAATTTCTAACTGTTCTGCGATGTCCTCATCATGAAACTGGAACACCATCGGTTCTCCATCTACTGTAATTTCTGCGCTGTGCCCATCAGCCAGACCCTGAAATGCACCATTTAATGTCACCGTTTCATTTTTTCCGGTCTGTACTTCAGCACCGGCTGGATTTGCTCCATCTTCGTCCTTCTGCACAGCACCATCTTGCTGATTCTGCTGTTGCTGCTGCGGCTGTCCCTGATTTTGCTGTGTATCATCACCGCCGCACCCTGCAAAAACCAGGGCTGCACCTACCAGCATCACCATTAGCAGCATTCCCATTCTTTTCATACTTCCAACCCCTTATCGAATAATGTAGCGTTCATTTTGAACTACTGTATATTTAGATGTCTATGGACATAATCCTGCGACCTCTTAAGGTAGTTTGTAAGCAATAAAAAAGCGGACAGTGCTTCCACACTATCCGCCAATCAGCAAAATTACTCAGCTACAGGATATACGCTAACCTGTTTTTTGTCTTTGCCTTTTCTTTCGAATTTAACGATACCGTCCACTTTAGCAAATAAAGTGTCATCGCCACCAATACCTACATTGTTGCCTGGATGAATTTTGGTACCTCTCTGTCTGTACAGGATGTTACCTGCCAGTACGAACTGACCGTCCGCTCTTTTTGCGCCCAAACGTTTGGATTCGGAGTCACGACCGTTTTTGGTGGAACCTACCCCTTTTTTGGATGCAAATAACTGCAGATTTAATTTCATCATTCCAATGCACCTCCCTTTATTCTCAAATTTTGAATTGAAATATATTTGGGATACTCTTCTTTGAGATTCTGATACCCTGTCACCAGAGTACGTAATATAATCTGTGCTGTCTCCAGTTCCTGCTCGGTTAAGCCTTGCGGCAGCCGATAATACAGATAACCGTCTTCGCTCTTTACAGTGCCTTCTTTCCCTAATTGCAGTTCCAGACTGTTTACCACCGTAATAGCTAAAAACGATGCTGCTGCACAGACAATATCCTGACCATGCTGGGCATAACCCGCATGCCCGGAAATCTGAAATCCCGATATGTGATTTCCCGCTTTGACAATCTGTACTTGAATCATAGCTTACGCTTCGATTTTAACTACAGTTGCTTTTGTGAAAGGCTGACGATGGCCTTTTTTTCTACGGGAGTTTTTCTTAGCTTTGTATTTGAAAACAACGATTTTTGGAGCTTTGCCGTTTTCTTCTACTTTCAGTTCAACTTTAGCACCAGCTACGTATGGAGCACCTACTGTCAGTTCACCATCTTTGTTTACCATTAACACTTTGTCAATAGCAACAGTTTCGCCAGCTTCAGCGTGTAATAATTCAACTGTGATTACATCGCCTTCCTGAACTTTGTACTGTTTCCCACCTGTTTCGATAATTGCGTACATTCTCTGCACCTCCTTCAAAATACTCGCCTAAACTTAGGTAATGCCTTATTTACAGGCATTTTCAAACCCAGCCTGCGCGGTTTCAGCACATAGTGCCTACAAAATAAGATTATACAGTTCTTCGTATGAAAAGTCAACGAAAAGAATCGAAAATCCATAAGCATTTCTTTTTTGTTTGATTACGCAAAACACCTTGTTTACTATTATACAAGACTTCGCAAAATTTTCGCAGAACAAAAAAACCGGCTCAGAAATATCTGAACCGGATACTATGCATTGGCTGGGGTACTAGGATTCGAACCTAGGGATAACGGAGTCAGAGTCCGTTGCCTTACCGCTTGGCGATACCCCAATGAAAACCACGAGACATATTATAGCATCTCGTGGCTATAAATGCAACTGTTATTTTTCAAAATCACGAATTATTTTCGTGTTATTGTATTTCTGCGTCCCTCAATGCGACAAAAAAGGCAGTAATTGATTCCACTACCCCAAGGCGCAGAATTTTTTCACAGTACAAGGCGGCTTTTGATTTTTCGAGCGACGCGTACTTAAGGTACGCAAGGCGAGGAAAATCAAAAACAACAACGTCAGGGACAAAAAAGACCAGCCTTATTATTTTAATGCGTCGGTCAGCTGCGGCACCACCTGCTTCTTACGAGACATACACCCTTTCAGGTATGTTCTGTCTGCTGCATCGGAAGTGAATGCTTTATCTACTGCTTCTTTTGCACCTTCACCACAATAAATTAAGTCAGTGGATTCATCCATAATATCGGTCAGCATCAGGAACAGCATATCTGCGCCGTGTTCTGCAAAGCTCTGCTCCATATACTGCTGCATACGAGGTTTCAGTTCCTGCAGTTCTTCACCGCTCATAGAAGTTACCTGACCAACACCAAATGTGGTATTGCCGGATTCAAACTTTTTGAAGTCCAGATACAGAATTTCTTTTTCTGTTTTGCTGCCCAATTCACTGCCGGCTACAAACATTTCTTTGGCATAAGCTTCTACATCTGCGATACCTGCGATTTCTGCCAGCTGCAGCGCAATGATTTTATCGGTTTCTGTGCAGGTAGGAGAACGGAAAGCCAGTGTATCAGATAAAATAGCAGAACATAATACACCTGCAATTTTCGCTTCCGGCATTTTGTGTTCATGTTTGTACAGCATTGTCACAATTGTTGCGGTACAGCCTAAAGGCATATTGCAAAACATAATCGGTTCGCTTGTTTTGATACCGCCGATTTTGTGATGATCCACGATTTCTAAAATTTTCGCTTCTTCGATACCATCCGCACTCTGCGCAGCTTCATTGTGGTCTACCAGAATGATTTCCTGACCTGCCATATTGCCCAGCAATGTTGGCGCATCCACACCAAAATGATTCAGCACAAACTGTGTTTCCGGATTCAGCTCGCCCAGGCGACCTGCCGCATACCCTTCCCCTTTCAGTGCTGCATAACCGATAGCAGAACAGATAGAGTCGGTATCCGGATTTTTATGACCTGTAATATAAATACTCATGTTTTCACTCTCATACTTTATTTAAAATTAAAATTGTAAACACTCACAATATATTATTTTACACTGTCTGCACTTTGCTTACAAGCCCTACTTGCCTCAAAACGCAGAAAAATTTCTCTTTCTGTTTAGAGAAGCGCGTGCTGCTCACAAACAAGTCTCCATTACAATGCAATGTCCAGTTCCACCGGGCAATGATCACTGCCAAAAATATCACTGTGAATGACAGCATCGTTCAACTGAGGCTGCAGACGATTGGACACAATAAAGTAATCAATCCGCCATCCTGCATTCTTTTCCCGCGCCTTGAACCGATAGGACCACCAGCTGTATGCACCGGTCAAGTCCGGATAAAAGTACCGAAATGTATCCGTAAACCCGGCGTTTAATAATTCCGTCATTTTTCCGCGCTCTTCATCGGAGAATCCTGCATTTTTGCGATTGGTTTTTGGATTCTTCAGGTCAATCTCCTCATGCGCCACATTTAAATCACCGCATACAATTACCGGTTTATGCTGATCTAACTCCTGCAGATACGCGCGGAACGCATCTTCCCACTGCATGCGATAATCCAGTCTCGCCAAGCCATCCTGCGCATTGGGTGTATATACCGTTACCAGATAAAAACTATCCATTTCCAGCGTAATGACACGCCCCTCATGATTATGTTCTTCCTGCGGCAATCCGTATGTTACAGCCAAAGGCTCATGCTTTGTAAATATTGCCGTTCCGGAATACCCCTTTTTCTCTGCACTGTTCCAGTACTGATGATACCCCGGCAATTCTAAAATCAATTGCCCCGGCTGCATTTTTGTCTCCTGCAGACAGAAAAAATCTGCATCAATCTTATCGAAAAACTCTAAAAAACCTTTCTCTACACAAGCTCTTAAACCGTTTACATTCCAGGAAATCAGTTTCATATTGCAGCCTCCATTTATTTTTATCTATTTCACATGCTATATTATACCCTGTTTTTTGTATTCTGAAAAGCTATGAACATTGCCGCCATAATTTCATTTTATATGCTATAGATATAATTTATGTGTCAATAGGCGAATTGAATATGTTTTGCGTGAAAGAAGTAATTGCATAATTGCCTGTTTAGTGCTACAATAAAAACGACTCGAAAAACTTTTCACAATAACGAAAAGTTCAAAAATTTTATATCATAAAGAGGAGTGTTTCCAATGAAAGAATTAAACGGTGCAACATTTGAAGAAATTATTTATGATGAAGGTCAGCCAGCTCTGGTTATTTTCTCCAGAAAAAGCTGCCATGTATGCCAGGAAGTACATCCAATCATCGACGAAATCGAAAAACAGTATGAAGGTAAAGACTTCGGCTTCTACCATGTAGACGTTGAAGATGAAAAAGACCTGTTCAACCGTTTCTCCCTGAAAGGTGTACCACAGGTTCTGTTCTTCAATGACGGTGAATTCTTAGGCAAATTCGCTGGTAAAAAAGAAGAAGAAGAATACATCGCAAAAATCGAAGAAATCATTGGCTAATTCCAATATTTCGTTTTTACGAATTCTCAAGCGTCTGCTTCGGCAGGCGCTTTTTCTTTTGCCTTTTGTTTCATACATCCGACTTGACATATTGCATTGTTTGCATTACAATAAATAATGCAAACAATGCAATAAAGGACGTGAGAGACATGTTATTACATCTGAATTTTGGTTCTGATTTGCCGATTTATATGCAGATTCGCAATCAGATTGTACTAGGCATTGCCGAAGGCAAGCTGCAAACTGGCGAAAAGCTGCCTACCATTCGCGCATTGTCAGAAGAATGCGGCATTAATATGATGACTGTCAGCAAAGCATATCAATTGTTAAAGCAGGAAGGCTATATTCAGACCGACCGCCGTTCCGGTGCTACAGTATGTCAATGTAATCAAGCGTCTGCTCCGCGGCAAGATACCATCGATGCTTTAAAACTGCACTTAAGTGAGCTGCGTTTGGCCGGTATGACGCTGGATGATACGCTGGCACTTTGTAAAACATTATATGAGGAGGGCTTACAATGAATATTTTTTCATTTCATGTTTCCGGCATGAACCTGATTCTGTGGGGTTGTGTCATCTGGCTTCCGGCGTTTTTGTATGTCATTTTACAAAACGAAATCAAGTTTAAGAAAAATATCTCTCTGGGGGTTACCATGCCCCAAGAGGCGAGAGAAGATGCTGAAGTACTTGCCATTCTTGCTTCATTCAAAAAACAGCTGGCAATTAGCTGTGGGTTGATTACATTGGCTGCTTTTCCATGTATCTTCATTTCTAAAATCGGTACAGCAATGACCGTCTGGATGATCTGGCTGTTGGCAGCCTGCATATTGCCATACATCCCTTATGTACTGCAGCACAAAAAACTGAAACAGCTAAAAGCAGATCGCGGCTGGCGCCAGTCTGCTCCTGATACACGCACTGTAGATTTATCCGGCATTGCGTACAATGACAAGTGGATGTCCCCAATTGTATTTCTGATTCCTCTGATCGTATCACTGCTGCCGGTTCTATTTGACAAAGAAATGGCTTTCATCTATTTGATAGACGCTGCTATGATTCTTTTCTGCTGGGTGGGGTATCGCTACCTGTATCGCAACAAGGCAGAACTGGTGGATGACAATATGGTGCTCACCGAGGCACTCACCCGCATGCGCCGGCACAACTGGGGCACACTGTGGCTGTTGGCCGCCTGGTTTGTGGCGATTCTGAATTTTATCATGTGGCTAATGGGAAACAACGAGTCTATGGCACT
>JAGARS010000178.1 GCA_017622155.1 Peptococcaceae bacterium | reverse complement strand
TTTTTCTGTTTATTACTTTACCACAAAACGGTACAAAAAAACAGAGGTCTACAAATCCTTTTCATCAGAATCTATAAACCTCTGTGCAATACGAATCAGCCTATACAAAATTAAAACATATCGTCATCATCTTCCAAATACAAGGATTTGATGGCTGTTTCTTTATTACGCCAATCTTCGTTTACTTTTACCCTCAAATCAAGATATACTTTTTCACCTAAAAGATATTCAATTTCTCGGCGTGCACGGCTGCCAATCTTGCGCAGCATAGTGCCTGCTTTCCCGATAATAATACCTTTCTGACTGTCACGTTCAACATAAATAGTAGCGCCTACATAAATTTTCCCATCATCGCGCAGCTTCATTTGTTCCACAATTACCGCAATGCTATGCGGCACTTCATCACGGGTAGCTTCCAAAATCTGCTCACGAATCAATTCTGCAATCACGACTTCTTCCGGCTGGTCGGTAACCGAATCTGCCGGATAGAACTGCGGACCTTCCTCCAGATAGTTGAATGTAGTTTCCACCAGCGCTTCTACATTGTCACCTTTGCGCGCGGACAGCGGGAAGATTTCTGCAAATTCCATACGGCTCTGCCACTGGGCAATCAGCGCCAAAACTTCCTGTTTTTCGATACGGTCAATTTTGTTCAGAATCAGAAATACCGGTACATCTGTTTTCTGTAGCTGGTTTAAAATATATTGTTCACCCGGTCCAAAGTCATTGTTGACATCTACCAGATAATAAATTACATCTGCATCATACAAAGAGCTCTGCGCAATTTCTACCATACGTTCACCCAGCTTATGACGCGGTTTATGAATCCCCGGTGTATCCAAAAATACAATCTGACCTGTTTCATTGGTTAATACACCTGTAATTCTGTGTCGGGTTGTCTGTGCCTTGTCAGACACAATGGCAATCTTACGATCCAGAATCTGATTCAGTAAGGTGGATTTCCCTGCATTTGGTCTCCCTACTAATGTTACAAATCCTGTTTTCATGTTTTACACTTCCCCTTCATCATCATTTTCTCGCAATTGCGGAAAATCATCAAAACTATATGGCATCAGATTCTCTACCGTAGTGTGAATCTGTTTGCCTGCTTTATTGATTAATAGCAGCTCCATTTGAGGCCCTAATTCAACCATTACCTGACGGCATGCACCGCATGGCGCAACAGGCTCCGGTGTATCAGCACATACTGCCATACGCACAAGTTCTTTTTCCCCGTTGGCAATAGCTTGGAACATAGCTGTACGCTCTGCACAGTTCGTCAGTCCATAACTTACATTTTCAATATTGCAGCCGCCATAAATTCTGCCATCAGCAGTTTCTACAGCTGCCCCCACTTGAAAGCCTGAATAAGGTGCATGGGCATATTCTCTTGCCTGCCATGCCGCTTCAATCAGCTGCGACCAGTCGTGTGGATTATTCGTCATCTTCATCATCCTGTTCTGCCGGAGGCAGCAGTGTTACTTCCACCTTCGTAATACGACGGCCTTGCACATCCACTACACGAATATGGAACCGGTCAACTGTCACTTCGTCGCCTTTTTCCGGAATTCCGCCTAAATGTTCAAATGCAATACCGCCGATGGTGTCAGCCTCACTGTCATCCAAAATGTCCTCATCCAATTCCACGTCAAAAGCTTCTTCCACATCGTGGATTGGTGTGCGTGCATCGGCCACCAGTACATCATCGCTGTGCATCACAATTAAATCTTCTTCTGCATCGTATTCGTCCTGAATATCACCGATAATTTCTTCCAGCAAATCCTCAATGGTAACCAGACCGCTGGTACCGCCATATTCATCCAGAATTATGGCCATATGCACTTTTTTCATACGCAGCTCATCCAGCAAATCATCCACTTTCTTCGTTTCCGGAATATAATATGCATTACGAATCAGTGTTTTTACTTTCAGCTGCTCAAAATCCTCATTCATGTGCGCAAAAATATCTTTGGCATACAAAATCCCAATGATATTATCAATGCTGTCTTCATACACAGGAATACGGGAATGACCGCCGTCAATAATGAGGCGCAGTGCTTCATTGACATTATCCTCACCATCAAGTCCGACGATATCAATACGCGGCACCATAATTTCTTTTACCACGATTTCATCAAATTCCATGATACTGTTAATCATTTCCGATTCAGATTCATCAAATACGCCCTCTTCCTGCCCAACATCCACCAGCAGACGAAATTCATCTTCAGTAATGGTAGGAGAATCATCATCGTCATATTTTTTACTGAACCTTACTACAAAGTCCGACAGTTTCGTCAGCAAAAATACCAGAGGTGTCAGTACAATACTGACAACACGAATAAACGGTGCGATAAACATCGCCCAGCTTTCTGCATGCGCTGCTGCCAGGTTTTTCGGAATTACTTCACCGAATACTAACACCAACAGGGTCATAACCCCGGTGGCAATCCCTACACCGGCATCGTTAAAAAGATCGGTAGCAATTTTAGTAGCAATAGCAGATGCACTGATATTTACAATATTGTTCCCTACCAGCAGAGAAGATATCAGTTTGTTCTGATTTTCCAGCATACTCAATACCAGACCTGCCTGTTTTTCACCATCTTCATGAAGATTGCGTAAACGTATGCGGTTGGTAGACATAAATGCTGTTTCTGCTGAGGAAAAAATAGCCGACAAAGCAATTAATACTGCGATTATCACATATAATATAGAACTGTCCGTATCCAAAAAAAATCGACCTCCAGAAATGTTCGCCGTCATAGCGGCATAATGTTTTGTTTATCGTTATATTTTATCGAATTGCGCCAATAATTGCAAGCAAATGTTCTTCACGGGCACGCATCTCTTTTTTATCTTCTTCCTCCATGTGATCATATCCTGCTAAATGCAGTAATCCATGTACTAAAAGATACATGACTTCTCGTTCCAAACTATGACCGTATTCCACACATTGTTCCTGTGCTCGCTCCAGAGAAATTACGATATCGCCAAACAAAATTTCTTCTTCATCGTCAATTTCTTCATCTGCTTCGTACATCGGAAACGACAATACATCGGTAGCACTGTCTTTATCTCTGTATTCCAGATTCATTTCACGGATTGCCTCATTATCTACAAACAGCAAATCCACTTCCGCTTCTTCCGGCATTTGTTCTTCTTTCAGGCAAATTGCCGCTACACGGTTAATCTTTTCTTCCCAATCGGCAGGGATTTCTATTTTATCCTGTTCATTTGTAATAATAACTGTCATTTTTCTTCCTGTCCTTCCTGCAGTTCTTGTACATTGGAATTGCTGTTTTCTATATTTTCCTGCGCTGCTTTGGCTTCCGGTGTCTTTGCTTCATCTGCTTTCAGTTCAGCAATTAGATTAGCCTGCGGCGGATATTCTACACGTTTGTGATAAATACCGTTAATAACACGTGTAAACGCAACTGCAATCTGATCTAAATCACGGAATGTCAGCTCACATTCGTCAAACTGCCCGTCATTCAGCTTGCCTTTGATCAGCGTACGGATAAACCCTTCGATCTGACCCGGTGTTGCATCTTTTTTAGAACGCACTGCTGCTTCTACTGTATCAGCCATCATCAGAATTGCAGCTTCTTTGGTCTGTGGTTTTGGATTTTCATAGCGGAAATCCTGTTCTCTTGCATTTTCATCTAATTCTTTCGCTTTGAAATAGAAATAGGAAACCTTGCTGTCCCCATGATGCTGTGCAATCATATCCATTAATATTGGCGGTAATTTTTCTTCCCGCGCCATTTCCAAGCCATCTTTCACATGAGATGTGATAATCAGCGTACTCAGCTGCGGTGTAATATTATCATGGGGATTTGCGCCGGAAAACTGATTTTCTGCAAAGAAATACGGACGTTTCAGCTTGCCTATATCATGATAATATGCACCAAGCCGCACTTCTAACCCATTCGCACCAATGGCATCAGCAGCGGCTTCACCTAAATTACCTACCATAATACAGTGATGATAAGTACCCGGCGCTTCTGTCATTAAACGCTTCAGTAATGGCTGGTTTGGATTTGCCAGTTCAAGCAATCGAATAGATGTGGTAATTCCAAAGATGGTTTCGAGGTATGGCAATATCCCCATCGT
>JAGARS010000177.1 GCA_017622155.1 Peptococcaceae bacterium | reverse complement strand
GCCGTGCAATAATTCATGGAAGAACCCATTGGTACATACGAAACCACACCAAGGGTCAGCAATATATGCATCCACAACGGCTTCGTCTCTGGAGAGCCAGTCCGACTGCGTGCGCGGATTGGTAAAGGATTTGTTGTATCCGCCAAATACCATATCCTGCATCATATTGGCCGGAGTTGTTTCCCCTGCGGTGCTGCACAGCACTTTGGTAAGCATCGATCCTGCTTTGCCAATGAGCCCCTGGCTATCGCCGGTGCCGGAAATAATCAGCCCGTCAAACAGGTTTGGCTGTACCTGTACGGCACACCGTACCAAGAAAGACCCCATACTATGCCCCATTAGGAATACCGGACAATCGGCATGAATCAATTTCTTGCGAATGGTAAACAAATCATCCATCATCAGCTTCCAGTCCAGCCCTTTGCGCAGATGCCCCAGGCTGCCATTGGAGCTTTTGCCATGACCACGCTGATCGTGGCAATAAAAATCAATGCCGTTTGCATTTAAAAATTCTGCAAATTCTGCATAGCGCATACTGTGTTCTGCCATGCCATGTGCCAGCATAATTACCGCTTTTGGCTCGTCTACGCACCAGCTGTGCACAAATAATTCTGTATTGTCAGAAGCTATCAGTTTTGTCTCCTGCATCGTCACATCACCTCATTATTTGGCTTTTACATAAGCTGCCGGGTCAGTTGTTTTCCCGTTGACACGCACCTCAAAGTGTAAATGCGGACCGGTAGAATTGCCGGTAGAGCCTACTTTCCCGATTACCTGCCCTGCAGATACCCAATCGCCGTTTTTCGCTACATAGGCTGACATATGCGCATACAATGTGGTCATGCCACCACCATGGTCGATGATAATGCAGTTGCCATACCCGCCATAATACTGCGCCATAATGACTTTGCCGCCGGCTGCCGCCAAAATATCTGCACCTTTTTTGGCCCCGATATCCATACCGGTATGCAGTTTGCGATACCCCTGAATCGGGTGAATACGATATCCATACGGAGAAGTGATTTTTTTGCTGCTTGGACATGGCCAGATATATGCCCCCGGTGCTGTAGCCGGGCTATCTCCGTTGGCTGCCAGCATCTGCTGGATTTTTCCTTCCAATTCCTTTGACTCAGCTTCTGTTTCTTCCAGCATAGCCCATGTGGCATTCACATCCGCTTTGATGGCATTTACTACGCGCTGCTGCTCGGCACTGGCTGTTTCCAGTTCCTGCGCTTTGGTCACCTGAGTCTGTTTCTTAGTTTCCAGATCTGTTTTCATAGTGGTCAAAGAGGTATGCTGTTCATCCAGCTGTTTCTGCAAAGCCTGTACTTCTTCCAGCAGTTTCTGGTCGTTGTTGGCAATATATTTCAGATACTCAAATCGTGTGAGAAAATCCGACAGGCTGCTGGATTGCAACAGCACCGAAATATAGTTCATATCACCATACTGGTACATTTCTTTTAAACGGCGATTGAACAAAGCCAAACGGCCGTCATAGTCTCGCTGTTTGTTTTCAATTTCCATTTCCGTAAAAGCAATCTGCCCTTCGATATCGGCAATCTCTGCATCCAGATTGTTCACCGCTGCCTGCGCATTGTGCAGATTGGCATTAATCTGGCGCAGCTGTGCAGTTAATTTGTTCTGTTCTTTTTTCTGGCTATCTAATTGTGCCTGCAGCTGAACCTGTTCAGCCTGAATTTCGCGCCATTCTTCCTGCAAATCAGCAATTTCATCCTCATTGGTAGCAAAGGCTGCCATCGGCATCACACAAGTCAGTGTAAATGCTGATAATACTGCTGCTGCAATGGCTTTTCTAACTTTATATTTTCTACGGGTTGCCTTTTCACAACAAGGCTTTCCCTCTGCGGAATCCATTTGTATTTCATTCAATAAATCCTGCAAAATATCACGCTCCTGTCTTATATCAATTTTGCCCTACCCTATAGTTTACCTGTTTATTGCGCGATTCGCAAGCAATATTTGCATTTTTCCATACTTTGCATAAAATTTTCACAATTCGAATACAAATAAAATAAAGCGAGGTGTTATTTATGCGCGTATCTATTTTTCAAATCCTGTTCGATATCTGCTATCTGGCAATTTTGTGCGGTATTATTCTGGTCACGTTCTATTACGTTTTTCTGCCAATTCAGCCGGCCATGACAGCACTTTCCAGCCAGGCACTGCCCGTATTTCAGCACACTGCCTCCTCTGCTCTGCCCATAGAGATTGCCATGCTCTGTGCTATTGTGAGCCTGGTGTATCTCAAATGCATCTGGCGATTTATTTGCAGATAGCAAACTCCCCATGCACCGTCATCGCGTTCATGGGGAGTTCATTTATTCCTATGTTTACTGTTCTTTTTGATATTTGTTCAGATAAAATACATTTACACCCACCACCAATAAATAGGTCGCAACAAGCAGTAAAATTGGTGTCATTGCTACATTCATCAGTGCAAAAACAATCATCAATACGCCAAATACAGGCACCATCGCATCGTACGCTTTCGCTTTTGCCTGATTTGCAATGGCGATATTGCGTTCATCGTTTTTCTCAATCTCCATCTGCTTACGCAGCTGCGGATCTTTTGCACAGGCACGGTCAGTTGCAATTTCACCCACGCCATAACCAAATGCACCGCATCCGGCTCCAATACAAATATACGGCAATACCTGCCAAATACCTTGCGGATTCGATAGCATCATCAGCAATACACATCCCGCAATAAAAAACAGCACCCCAACTCCGGCAAATACATAATGTTTTGTTTCTCTACTCATTGTACATCCTCCTCATAAATAAAAATATCCT
>JAGARS010000176.1 GCA_017622155.1 Peptococcaceae bacterium | reverse complement strand
AGGCGACATTCTGGAAGCGTATACATTTGAAGAAGTAAATCGGGCATTATAATCCTGAGAGGTGAGCACAATGAAAGTACGTCCAAACCGAGTGGGAGAAGAAATCAGAAAAGAACTTGTTTCTTTGATTCGAAAAGGTATCAAAGATCCGCGTGTTGATACACTGGTAAGTATTACTGATGTGGAAGTGACAGGCGATTTGAGTTATGCTACTGTTTATATCAGCCGTTATGGTTCGGAAAAACAGCGTCAGGATGCCCTTGATGGTATGAAAGCTGCATCAAAATATCTGCGTGGCGAGTTGAGTAAGCGCTTGAAACTGCGTGTTGTACCGGAATTGATTTTCAAACTGGATGATTCTTTACAGTATGGTGCCAAAATCGAAACCATTCTGCATCAGATTCATGAAGAAGAAAAACAGAATGCAGATAAATATCCTGAAGAAGTATCTTCTGAAGAAGCTTAAACCCTGCAGGAGGTATTATATGCAGCAGAATTTAAAAGACACAGCACAGGCTTTGCTGGAAGCACAGTATATTGCTATCATTTCCCATAAAAATCCCGATGGCGATACTCTGGGCTCCCAGCTCGCGCTGGGGCGCGCTTTGCAACAGAGTGGCAAAGATGTAGTGCTGTATAATCGAGATAAAGTCGCAGAAAAATTTTATTTTATTGCCGGTGCAGATACGGTGGTACAGTATACTGATGAAATGATTTTGCCGGATACGGTTGTGTTTGTAGATTGCACTGAGCCACAGCTGGCAGGATTTCATCTGACGGATGCAGTGCTGGCTGGTAAAACGATTATCAATATCGATCATCATGCCAGCAATAAGCGTTATGGCACATACAATTATGTCGTTTCTACCGCGGGTGCTAATTGTCAGAATATCTATCATGTGCTGGCAGCTATGGGCCTTCCGGTGACATCAGATATTGCTACGGCGCTTTATGTTGGATTGAGCACTGATACCGGAAATTTTATGTACGATAATGTTTCATCGGAGACATTGCGGATTGCCGCTGAGTTAAAAGACCTGGGCGCCGATACAGATTCATTGCGGTTAAAACTGTATGAAAGCTGTTCCAAAAAGAAAATTACACTGATGAAGTATATTTTAAACAACCTGCATATTTCTGATGATGGGCAATATGCGTGGAGCAGTATCAGTCATCAAATGATGACGGATCTGCAGCCGGAAAGTACAGATATCGACGGCCTTATTAACACCATCAAGGATATTGAAGGCGTTGAAATTGCGATTCTGTTCCGTGGCGTAGAGGAAAAACGCACCAAAGCAAGTTTGCGCAGCAAAGTATGGGCGGATGTAAATCAGATTGCCGGTATGTTTGGCGGCGGCGGACATGTGCGTGCTTCCGGTGTCAGTATAGATGGAGATGTAGAGTATGCAGCAGCGCTTTTAGGGCCGGCTGTAGAAGAAATTATCCGTCAGCATGATGCAGCGGAATGCCAATAATTTAAGAAAGTGATAGAGGAAGCAGTAGTATGGATGGCATTGTAAATGTAATGAAACCTGCCGGTATGACTTCACACGATGTGGTTGCCAAGCTGCGCAGAGTTTATCACACAAAAAAAGTAGGGCATACAGGTACACTTGATCCGGATGCAGTGGGTGTGCTGCCGGTATGCGTAGGTCAAGCTACACGCTTGGTAGAATATTTTACAGAAAAAGATAAAACTTATAAAGTGATTATGAAATTTGGCGCGGAGACCAATACGCAGGATGCGTCTGGTGAAGTGACTGTAGAAACAGAACTTCCTTCTTTGAGCAAGGCAGAATTTATTGCAGTGACAGAGCAGTTTATTGGTGAAATCAAGCAGGTTCCTCCAATGTATTCTGCGATCAAAAAAAACGGTCAGCCTTTGTATAAGCTGGCTCGTCAGGGCGTAGAAGTGGAAGTGGAGCCGCGTCCGGTAGTGATTCATGGCATTAAGGTACTGATGTATAATAAAGAATCTGCTATGCTGGAAGTGCATTGCGGAAAAGGCACCTATATTCGTACACTATGTCAGGATCTGGGCAGAGCATGTGGCAGCAGTGCGCACATGACATATCTGATGCGCTTATCCAGCGGTATGTTTACCATCACGGATGCAGTTCCATTGGCTAGATTGGAACAGAGCGAGACGCCGGAACAGTTTTTACAGGATATGAACAGCTGTCTTGGTGATATGCCGTCTCTTATAATCACCGATGGCAAAATGACAGAAAGACTTGTTAATGGTCTTTCACAAAAAGCACCTGGAGCAGATTTGCTTCCGGATGGCACAGTATGTCGAGCAGTGACACAGGAAGGCATGCTTTTGTCTATTGGTACCATTGTTGATAAGGCGTTTCAGCCAAACAAAGTTTTTAAGAGTGGTGAATGATTTGAATCAGCTCGCAAATCAAAAAAAGTTTCGCACAGTGGTCCTTGGTAATTTTGATGGACTTCATATTGGACATCAGAAATTGATTCAGTTGGGAAAAACCATTGCTGATGCCAACGATGAGGAGCTGGCGGTATTCACGTTTCATCCACAAATTCAGGAATTACGAAATCCGGAGTTCAGTTATCTTTTATCGATAGAAGAAAAACGAAAAAAATTTGAAAAACTGCAAGTAGATCATATTGAGACGGTTCCTTTTGATGAACAGATTGCGGCATTATCACCGGAGGCTTTTGTAGAGCAGGTGCTGGTAGATGTGCTGCATGCACGTCATGTGGTGGTAGGGTTCAATTACACGTTCGGTCATAAAGGTGCCGGAACATCTGAAATTCTTGCAGAATTGTGCAAGAAGTATAATATCGATGTAACGGTAATGCAGCCCTGCTATGTTGATGATGAAGTGGTGAGCAGTTCCGCAATTCGTCAATATCTGCAGGATGGAGCAATTGAAAAAGCAAATGCATTGCTGGGTGATGTGT
>JAGARS010000175.1 GCA_017622155.1 Peptococcaceae bacterium | reverse complement strand
GTAGAAGTAGCTGATGAGCAGACGCCTGATGGTGCGTCGGAAGCAGAGGAAGCGCAGATTAAGGCCAAAGAAGCGCAGCGCATTCAGAAATATATCAAAGATGATACGTATCTGATTGCACTGGCTATTGAGGGCAAGATGTTCAGCTCAGAACAGTTGGCAGAAAAAATTGACAGTCTGGCTGTATCGGGCAAAAGCCATGTGACTATGGTAATTGGCGGCTCCCTGGGGCTGGATGAAAGCATTTTAAAACAGGCGGATTTGCTGTTGTCTTTCTCGAAAATGACATTTCCGCATCAGCTGATGCGCCTGATTCTGGTGGAACAATTATACCGCAGTTATCGCATTATCAAAGGGGAGCCGTATCATAAATGAAGACACATCAGCAGAAAAGTTTTTTTATTGGTGCGGCACTGGCGTTTATTCCCGGCGTATTGTGGGGCCTTTCCGGTGTATTCGGGCAGCATTTGTTTCAGAGCTATGATATCAATGCAGAGTGGCTGGTGACTGTGCGACTGTTGATCTCCGGTGTGCTGATGGTGGTGTGGAGTTTTCTTCGCATTGGCAAAGATACGCTGAATGTATTTCAAAGCCGATCGGATTTGTTAAAGCTCTTGATTTTTGCCATATTCGGTGTGATGGCGGTACAGCTCACCTATTTTGTAGCCATTGATAAATCCAATGCACCGACGGCGACGATTTTACAGTATTTATTTCCGGTACTGATTGTATTGTTTTCCGCAGTGCGCAGCCGCAAAGCGCCGTCTAAAAAAGAAGCTGTGGCAGTATTATTGGCATTGGTCGGTACATTCCTTTTGGTAACCCACGGCAATCCGTCTACGCTGCATATTACCGTATCGGCACTGATGTGGGGCTTGAGCTCGGCATTGGCTATGGCATTTTACACTGTATATCCAGGTGCTTTACAGATGCGATATACATCGCCTGTGGTAGTAGGCTGGGGTATGCTCATTGGGGGGCTTGCGCTTAATTGTTATCATCCGTTCTGGGCGTTTGAAGGCTATGTGGATATGACAGCGGTATTGATGATTGGGTTTATTGTATTGTTTGCCACGTTTTTATCGTTCTATTTATATTTGGTGAGTGTCACCATGATTGGTGCTACGTATGCCAGTCTGTTTGCCTGTGTGGAGCCGCTGGCTTCCGCATTTTTCTCGGTGATAGGGCTTCATTTGCAGTTTAATACGATGGACTGGACTGGTGCTGCAATGATTTTTGCTACGATGCTGCTGCTTTCGTGGAAAAAAGTATAAATAATTTGTTATGAATTGGTACAAGACGGGTATAATCAAAATAGCAATTTTATTTTATGGGGGAAGATATTTATGGATACAAAAGCATTATTTAAATTGGGATACGGTTTGTATGTGATTGGCACAGAATATGAAGGCGCTTTATCCGGCTGTACTGCCAATACAGTTGTGCAGATTACCGGCAGTCCGGTACAGATTGCTGTTGGTTTAAACAAAGACAACTATACCAACGAAATGATTCACAAAAGCGGCAAACTGACCGTTTCTATCCTGGACAAAACAGCTGATATGGACCTGATTGCCAACTTCGGTTTTCAGTCCAGCCGTACTGCGGATAAATTCCACACCAGCGGTCAGCCGTTTGTGACAGACGCACAGCAGGTGCCATATCTTGCAGAGCATACAAGTGCAGTGCTGTCCGCGAATGTCGTAAATAAAATGGATTGCGGCACCCACACATTGTTCCTGTGTGAAGTGGTAGATGCACAGATTCTGTCTCAGGAAGAACCAATGACCTATGCATATTATCACAGCGATGTGAAAAATAAAAAGAAAGCAGAAGCTCCGGCCGCTGCTGAACAGTGGAAGTGCAGCGTATGCGGCTATGTACACGAAGGGCCAATGACCGAAGATTTCAAATGCCCAATCTGCAAGCAGCCGGCAAGTGTATTTGTGAAAGTAGAGCCGGAAGTAGAAAAATGGAAATGCAGTGTGTGCGGCTATGTGCATGAAGGGCCAATGACCGAAGACTTCAAATGCCCAATCTGCAAACAGCCTGCCAGCGTATTTGAAAAAATGTAGGGACAGACGTTTCGGCTGTCCGCTGACTGCTGGTCAGAGTGTTGAAACATATATAATAAGAACCCCTGCAAAATAGGCTTTCCTAGATTGCAGGGGTTTTTGATTTGCACGAAAATTTGCAGGGGTCGAGCTTGCGCATTTTTGCGCTGATACCTTGTGGATGTCCTCAGCGACTCGTTCGCCGTCAGGCCAAAAGCGTTATTTTAGCCCGGCATACGGCTCAAGTTGCCGAACTTGGTGAATTCTTTGCGAAAGCTCAAGTCTACGGAGCCGGTGGCACCGTTTCTATGCTTGGCAATGATAATTTCTGCCTGGCCTTTTTTGTCGGAATCTTCGTTATAGTATTCATCACGATAGATAAACATTACAATATCGGCGTCCTGCTCTAAGGAACCGGATTCACGCAGATGGCTCAAGCTTGGTTTCTTCTCGGTGCCTTGCTCTACAGAACGGCTTAACTGCGACAGTGCGATAATTGGCACATCCAGTTCACGGGCTAAGGCTTTCAGGCTTCGGGAAATCTGCGAAACTTCCTGCTGACGGCTTTCGATACGACCGGTACTGCCCATGAGCTGCAGATAGTCGATGATAATCATAGCCAGGCCATGCTCCGCTTTTAAACGGCGGGCTTTGGCGCGTACCTCGCGCACAGAGATAGCCGGCGTGTCATCGATGTATACCGGTGCTTCGGCCAGCGGTGCGATGGCATTGACCAGGCGTACCCAGTCTTCTCCATAAATACGGCCGTTGCGCAATGTCTGCTGATCAATTTCGGCCAGAGAGGAAATCATACGGTTTACCAGCTGCTCTTTGCTCATTTCCAGGCTGAAAATAGCAACAGGCTCGTTAGTAGCCATAGCGGCATTCTGCGCCATATTCAGCGCCAGTGCTGTTTTCCCCATAGCAGGGCGGGCAGCCAGAATAATAAAGTCGGATTTCTGCCAGCCGGAGGTCATTTTATCTAAATCGATAAAACCCGATGTCACACCGGTGAGGCCTTCTTTTTTCTGTGACAGAATTTCCAGTGTGGTCAGTGTATTGTCGATAACTTCCGATACCGGTGTCAGACCGGAACGTGCACGTTTCTGAGAGATTTCCAGCACCATGCGCTCTGCATCGTCCAGAATTTTTTCAGTGTCTTCTGCATCATCATAGCTGCGATTGGCGATATTGCCGGAAATGGTGATTAAATCGCGCAGTACCGCTTTTTCTTTTACGATATTGGCATAGTGTACAATATTGGATGCACTGCCGATGGAGTTGGCGATTTGCGCCACATAGGTGATGCCGCCTGCTTTTTCCAGGTTGCCGTCTTTGTCCAGCTGTGCTGTGATGGTAACCAAATCAATGGGCACACCTTGTTCGTTCATGTTGCGCATGGTGGCATACAGCACACCATGGTCGTGACGATAAAAGTCGGTTTCTTTCAAAATAGGGATGACTTCTAAAATAGCATCTTTATCGTTAAACATAGCTGCCAGCACAGCCTGTTCCGCTTCCAGACTTTGTGGCAGGATTTTTTCGTTTGTAAATTCAGCCATACTTGACAGCCTCCTGATTGTTTAGAATAATTGCTCCATCATTATAGCACATTTATACCGAAAGCGGTATAATTTCTTTATTTTTATATCGATTGCGGTACAACTTCTGTGCTATAATATACGAGAAAAATTATTGAATAATCTATGAGGTGATACTTATGCATAATCGTGATCATGAAGTGGTGTGGGATGACAAAAAAATAGAGGATATTGCCCGGGCAATCAAAAAAAGCAATCGTATTCTGGTAGGGCTTGGCGGCGGTATGCCAATGTCAGCCGGAATGAGTGTGCTGCCGTTCGATAAAAAACTGAAGCCGGAGGAATACTGGCCGTTCTGGTATCCGCATATCAAAGAGCAGAGGCTGGTGCAGGAAGTGCCGGCGGTGTATACACAGCTGGCACAGCTGTTAGACGGCAAAGAATATTTTATTATTGACAGCAATGCCGACGGCTTTATTCAAAAAAGCGGTGTAGAACTGGGGCACATATACAAAGCCCAGGGGGATATGGCACGGCTGCAGTGCAGTAAAAACTGCAAAGACCAAACCTGGATTGGTAAGAGCCATTTTGAAAAAATGGAAAAGGACCCGTCATATCAGCCGGTGTGCCCACATTGCGGTGCGCCGATGATTATGAATGTGTATACAGGTAAAGGATTCTGTGAGGAACGTTATCAGGTGCAGAACAGCAAATATTTCCGTTTTATTAATGCAAAAGCTGACGAGCCGCTGGTGGTGCTGGAGCTGGGCGTGGGCTATACCATGCCGGAATTGATTCGCTTTCCATTTGAGCAGATTGTGATGAATCATCCAAATGCAACACTGGTGCGTATCAACACCAATCATCCGCTGTGCGTGGAAGAGAATAAGCACAAAGCAATCTGCGCAGGAGTGGATATTGCGGAGGCGTTGCCGTGTATTCTAGAAAAAATTAAATAAAAAACAAACAGACAGCATTACATTTCCTTTTCTCCTCGCTGCTGGACACTCTTTGGGATGTTCACCTTTGTCAAACTGTGTTTGCCACGGTATGAACATCCTGCATGACTGTCCACAGCTATGTCAAATTCGGAAATTGTAATCTGTCTGTTTTGGTTTGTGTTGAGTAATAAAAACGGAAAGACACAGATTATAAATTCCGCATTCGACCTCGGGATGGACATTGCTGTAAATTGTTCAAATCGTGACAGACGAAGTCTGCCTAAGATGAACAATGAAAGAAATGTCCAGAGCCGGGGAGGATAGGAATTATAATGCTGTGTCTTTTGAAGATATATTATTTCATTTTCGCTTCAACGATTGCTTTGATTGCAGCTACAGTAGCATCCACACCCAGTGCGCTGCTGTTCAGCATAATGTCAAAGCCTTCGGTACGTGCCCATTTCCATTCAGTATAGTACTGATAGTACGCACGACGCTGTTTGTCCATTTTCTTAATGCGTTTTTCCGCTTCATCGCGACTAATCTGATGACGTTCCATTGTACGGGTGACTTTGGCATCTTCATCCGCATAAATAAATACGTGCACCGCATTTTCCGCATCTTCTAATACATAGTTGCCGCAGCGCCCAACAATAATGCAGTTTTCTGTGGCAGCTTTTTCTTTGATTAAATCAGCCTGCATCTTGAATACACGGTCATTCAAACTGCCCGGATCCAGATGTGGCGGATAGTACGGAGCAAATAATGGATTTGCCGCTTCTTCGTCAGCCTTCTGCAAAACTTCTTCTTTGATACCGCTTTTTTCTGCAACGATTTTCAATAAATCTTTGTCATAAAAAGCAAAGCCCAGTTCTTTCGCCAGCTGTTCGCCAATCTGACGACCGCCGCTGCCGTATTCTCTACTGATTGTGATTACCATGTTTGTCATAATAGACCCCTCCTGCTGTAAGTAATTTGGTGGAATATAATTTGCAAGGAAACTATTTCCTTATAACAATTATAGCATAAAGATAAGCAAAAGAAAAGAAACATATAAAAATATTTTTTAGATTGTGCAAATTTGCACATATGAACAGTAAAAGACTTTCTTTTTGTGTGCAAACTGG
>JAGARS010000174.1 GCA_017622155.1 Peptococcaceae bacterium | reverse complement strand
TGGTTATCATTGGGGAAGAATAAAAAAGCATATAAAAAACCACCTGTATATATTTATTTGTCCAGCTATCGTTAAGACAATATATATTAGGTGGTTTTTAGCTTAGAGAGCAGAATTTATTTAGCAGAAATATTTTTTCTGATTATAGTATTCTTTCACGGTTTCCAAAGCTTCACCGAATCGCTGATAATGTACTACCTCACGCTGCCACAGGAAACGCAATGGCGCCAGCAGACTTTCATCGCCATTGGCCAGATTCATCAGATACTCATAAGTCTGTTTTGCTTTCTGTTCGGCAGAGATATTGGCTGTCAGGTCGGTAATCGGGTCATTTAAGCCATCTACATAATCGGCAGTCCAGTTGTAGCCATTTGGGTCTGTATAGAATAAGCCGTGGTCGTGCAGCGTGTAGTATGGGTCAAGGCCGGCATCTTTCAGTTCGCATACAGAGGCGTTCTCCATAATTTGATATACCATAGTGCCCACCATTTCCAGATGACCAATTTCTTCGGTGCCGATATCGGTAAGCAAAGCACGAGTCTGGCCGGTTGGCATGGTGAATCTCTGATTCAGATATTGCAGACATGCAGTCAATTCTCCGGCAGGGCCGCCATACTGTGCGATCAGTGTTTTGGCGAATTTTAAATCTTTTGATTTTACATCAATGGGAAACTGCAGCTTTTTCTCGTAAATCCACATTATACATTACCTCCTCTTTCCCATGGCCATGGGTCATTAATCCAGCTCCATGGATAAGTAGCCGGGCAGTGGCCAAAATTGTTCATTGGACCATACTGCAATTCATAGCTGGATTTTGCTGCCCAATATTGCTCAAATAGCTGATTGTAATCGCTGACTGCCTGCTGATTATCGGGATTGGTATCCAGATACAGGTTTAAATCAACAAGTGAGAAACTAAGCTGTTGCAATTCCAGGAGTGCAGCTTTTTGTGCTGATCCTGCATTGCTGCCGGGAGTGAAACTGCCGTATGCAGGGCAGTTATTATTTTTTTTCATAATGCACGGGCTCCTTTCGTTATAGATTTGGGTATGACTAGCGTTTTTTCTGCATATTCATGGACTGCATCTGCATAGCTGTCATATTTGTCATGCCGTTCATATTCTGCACAGGCACAGCGGATTGCGAACTGACAGGCGGCATAATGGTCGGTACATAAGTCTGTTTTAGGTTGACAAATGCGGTGCCGTACATTAAGGCTTCTGATGGTGCCATTGGAGTTACATATTCCTGCCATGGCACAGAAATCATGGCCAGCTTTGGCCCATTTGCGGTTTGTATCATAAAACATACCTCCTTTCCATCACATGGTATATTCTATGAAGGGGACAAGAAGAAGGTGAAAGTGCTGCCTGTTCGGTTTTGGAAGAATTATGACAGTTTTTTATGGAATTAGATAGTAGCTTGTGTTAAGCACAAACCGCAGATATAATATATGAGGAGTGAACATAAAGGAGACGGTATTATGAATATGCAGCTGATTGCAAAACTATCGCTGCTCTTGGCAACACTGATTTGGGGCAGCAGTTTTATTATTATGAAAGATGCGCTGGATGATATTACAACATTTTATCTGCTGGCGGTGCGTTTTACAGGTGCATTTATACTTTTGGGAATTGTATTCTGGAAAAAATGGAAACATATCAGCAAGGATGTTGTTGTGGCAGGGTTTGTTATGGGCACAGCGCTGATTGCTGCTTATGCGTTCCAAACATTTGGCCTGGCGGAGACTACACCTGGCAAGAACGCGTTCTTAACGGCCGGATATTGTATTCTGGTGCCGTTTTTGTTCTGGATGCTGTCCGGAACCCGACCGGATAAATTTAACGTCTTAGCGGCGATTTTATGCATCGTGGGGATTGGTCTGGTGGCGCTGGATGAACAGCTAACCATCGGTCGCGGTGATTTACTGACCTTAGTCTGCTGTATTTTCTATGCACTGCACATTGTCGTATCGGCACAGTTTACCCGCACTATGGATGTAATGCTTTTGACCATCGGGCAGTTTTTCTTTGCGGCAGCATGGAGCTGGGTGATGGCGCTTTTGTTTGAACCGCCTCTGGTGGTGTCGGAAATGTGCACAGAGATTTGGATGGTGCTTGGATATCTATGTGTGTTTGCTACAGCCGGTGCGCTGGGGCTGCAGACATTCGGGCTCAAATACACCTCGCCTTCAGCGGGCGCGCTGATTTTGAGTCTGGAATCGGTGTTTGGCGTTATCTTTTCTATTATGGTAGGGGCAGAGGCTGTTACCGTACGGCTGCTCGTTGGTTTTGCGGTTATTTTTATTGCGATTGTAGTATCAGAGACTAAGCTGGAGTTTTTATTCACGGACAAAAACGGCAAAAAGAAACGCGCACCGGAATACCGTGCGCGTATGAATGAAAAAGAATAACTTTTCCGGTTTGCTTTATTTTAATTTTGCTTTGATAAACTGCACAAAGGTGGATGCATAATAATCTGCTAATGTGCTGCCGCTTTTTACATCGTAAAATGCGATTGTATCGCCCAGAGCCTGTTCATATTCCAGAAATGCCTGGTCGATATCCAGGGCATCCGCACCCGGCAGTTTGGTTGCCATAGCTTTTAAACGGTGTTCAAAAATTTCGAGATGACCTTTCATTTGAAATCTCCTTTCCAAAATCTTTTGCTATAATTTTATATTGTAGCGCAAAAAGAAAAATAAATAAAGAGATTTGCAGAAAATGATTGTATTTTTGTCATAGTTCAAGGTATAATGGATGCAATGTGACACGATAATTTAGGAATATGACAGCATAAAACTGAGAACTGAAATAATTGCGTGTCATAAATTTGCAATAATTGCCGAAATGCTGAAGCTGCGGTGTTTCAAAAATAGGAGAGAAATATGGCACGAGTTCGCAAACAGCCCGGCACACGGGAAGCGCTGATGCAGTATGCGCCTGTTGTAGTGCTGGAACCGGAACAGAATAAAGGAAACTGGAAAGCGGTGTTTGGCAATGATCATCCGATTCAGATTGAAGTAGGGATGGGAAAAGGAAAATTTGTCAGCACAATGGCACGACAGAATCCGGATATCAATTTTATTGGTATAGAAGTGATTGAAGAAGTGCTGCTGGATGCCGTGAAACGCATGAACCGTGCAGAGGGCATCCCGGACAATCTGCGACTGGTATGGATTAATGCTTCGCTTCTGGAGGATTTGTTTGACGCAGGAGAAGTAGACCGTATTTACCTCAACTTTTCCGACCCATGGCCTAAAACACGCCATGCAAAACGCCGTTTGACCCACAAAGGCTTTCTGGAGCAGTATGCAGCCATTCTAAAAGCGGAAGGGCAGGTCCATTTTAAGACAGATAATCAGGGGCTGTTTGAATTTTCGCTCAACGAGTTCAGTGCCTGTGCCTGGCGCTTGCAGCATATTCAGCTGGATATGTACAAAAAACTGCCGGAAGGAAATGTAGCTACTGAATATGAAACGAAATTTCATAATCAGGGTATGCCGATTTACCGCCTGGAGGCAATAAAACCGACCGTTTAATCGGTGCCGCATTTGCGGCAGATTTAAAAATATAATTTCATTATTTTTTGGAGGAGGCGCTCATATGAACGCATACATTGAACAGGTAATTGAAGATGTGAAAAAAAGAAATCCGGGAGAACCTGAATTTATTCAGGCAGTAGAAGAAGTACTGCGCTCTCTGGAACCAGCAATGGCACAGCATCCGGAATATGAAGAAGCAAATATTCTGGGCCGTCTGGTTGAACCGGAACGTCAGATTGCTTTCCGTGTTGCATGGGTAGATGATAATGGCAAAGTACAGGTAAACCGTGGCTGGAGAATCCAGTTCAACAGTGCTATTGGGCCTTACAAAGGCGGTCTGCGCTTCCATCACACAGTATATAGCGGTATTATCAAATTCTTAGGGTTTGAACAGATTTTCAAAAACTCTATGACCGGTCTGCCTATGGGCGGCGGTAAAGGTGGTTCTGACTTCGACCCACGCGGTAAATCCGATGGCGAAATCATGCGTTTCTGCCAGGCATTTATGACAGAACTGTATCGCCACATTGGTCCGGACATTGACGTTCCTGCAGGGGATATCGGTGTAGGTGCAAAAGAAATCGGTTATATGTATGGCCAGTACAGACGTATTCGCGGTGCATTTGAAAACGGTGTATTAACCGGTAAAGACCTGTCTTACGGCGGTTCTCTGATTCGTCCGGAAGCAACAGGTTTCGGTGCTGCTTATTTTGCACAGCATATGTTAAATCACGAAGGTACCTCTTTCGAAGGCAAAACCGTTGCACTGTCCGGTTTCGGTAATGTAACATGGGGTGTAACCACAAAAGTAACTGAAATGGGCGGTAAAGTAGTTTCTATTTCCGGTCCAGACGGTTATGTATATGATCCGGAAGGCGTTCTGGGCGAAAAAATCGATTATCTGCTGGAAATGCGTGCTTCCGGTCAGGATAAAGTAAGTGTATACGCTGACAAATTCCCATCCGCAACCTTCTATCCGGGTGAAAAACCATGGGGTAAAATTCCAGGTGCTGATATTTATATGCCATGTGCTACACAGAATGAAATTCTGCTGGATGATGCAAAAGCAATTGTAGCTCAGGGTGTAAAATTTGTTGTTGAAACATCCAACATGCCATGTGCCAACGATGCAATCAAATACATGCAGGAAAACGGCGTTGTAATGGCTCCATCTAAAGCAGTAAATGCCGGCGGCGTAGCTGTATCCGGCCTGGAAATGAGCCAGAACTCCATGCGTACATCCTGGACTGCTGAAGAAGTTGACCAGAAACTGTTCGATATTATGAAAGATATCCACGACAACGCAGCTTCCGCAGCTGAAGAATTTGGTTTAGGCTACAACCTGATGGCCGGTGCAAACCTGGCTGGGTT
>JAGARS010000173.1 GCA_017622155.1 Peptococcaceae bacterium | reverse complement strand
GTTCTTTTTCTATGTAAGCTTTTTCCTGGCAGGCTTTAACTCCGTTATTATGGCTGTTGTATTAATCACAATTATTAAATCTGTGTGTACTACACTTAAACTGGAACCGTTCAGTAAATTGCCAACATTCTTTGTCATCGGGAATATGTATTCCTTACTGATGGGGCAGGTAGTATTCCCGTTCCATGGGGTACCGTTCATTATGGTTTCGACATACAGTGCTATGTATCAGACACCGATTGACTTTGTGAAGTTTATCATGTTGTCGTTACCTTTAGGTTTGATTATGGTATTAGTGTTTACACTGGCAATGCGTTTTATTTTCCGTGTAGATGCAACACCGTTTAAAGATTTTGATGCAAGTATTCTGGGTGAAAATAAAGCTATGACAAAAGATCAGAAAAAAGCATTTGCTATTTTCTTTATCTTCATTCTTTGCCTGTTGGCTTCCTGTACTACTGCGTTGGGTCCTGTATATCAGTTCCTGAACAAAATTGGTGTTATGGGGATTGCATTCCTGTTTATGTTCTTAGTACTGTTTATGAAAACAGAAAATGGTAAGCCGTTCATTCATTTAAGTGCACCAACACCTTGGGGTATTGTGCTGATTACAGCAACTGTAATGATTATTTCCAAGTTTATGATGTCACCGGACTACGGTATTACCGCAACCATCGGTATGATGATCAAGCCATTGCTGGTATTATCGGATTATGTACTGATTGTGGTGATTTTAGCCATTGCAGTGCTGATTACACATGTGGCAACTAACATGATTGTAAGTATTGTTATGATGCCGTTCGTAGTAACAGCTGCTATGCAGATTGGTATTGACCCGACTGCACTGGTAGTACTGTTGTTCTTCACTTGCCAGATGTCTATCGCTACACCTGGCGGCGGTGCACCGATTTCCGCTATGTTCTACGGTATCAGTGATTGGGTGAAAGTAAGCACCACCAGTAAATATGCAGCACTGATGGTTCCAATTCTGTTAGGATGCGATATTGTTATTGGTTTGGCTTGGGCAAATCTCATATTCTAAACCGCTTTCTTTTCTATACATTTTATTACGGCAGATGCTCTGATTGTTTTTGACAATCGGGGCATTTTGCATTCTCACAACGAAAAGTTAGGAGGTGAAATGAGCAGACAAAATAAGGGTGTTTGGTATATGTATTGAAAATAGTTTAGAATAAACGTAATATAAAATGTTCTCATTATATGAGAACAAAAAACTAACAACTTTTTATTAGGAGTGATTGCGATGTTAAGAAGCAAAGGCTTAACAGACAAATTGTTGTTATTGGGTATCGACGGGATGGATCCTCGATTTACCAAACGTATGATTGAAGAAGGAAAAATGCCAAACACCAAAAAATTCATGGAATTGGGTTCCTGCCGTGAAGACCTGATGCTGTTGGGTGCAGTACCTACTATTACCCCGCCAATGTGGGCAACTTTGGGGACAGGCTGCTATCCAATGACTCATGGGATTATGGACTACAACCTGAGCGGTGAAGATTTAGAAATCACATATGCAGCGTTCTATTCCAATTTTCTGAAAGTACAGCCACTGTGGAATATTACGGCAGAAGCAGGCAAGAAAACACTGGTATGGCACTGGCCGGGCGGTGCATGGCCTCCAACCATTGATAACGAAAACCTGATTACAGTTGATGGTTCCAGTCCGGGTGCGGTATGTGCATTCTCTTCTGCCAGAGATTTTGATACTGTATTTATTGCAAGTACAAAAGCGCAGAAACCAAGCTATATGCCATATTCTATTCGCGAATCCAATCTGGAAGGCGATGAACAATTAGGATTTTTGGGAGTACCGCAGTATAGTTCCAAAGACCCGGAAGCAAAAGCACTGGTGAAAAAATATTATGAAGATTACATGGCCGCTGTAGATGTAGAAGGTTATGTTGCATCCGGAAGCTTTGTAACCAATGTAATTCAGTTTGAACGTGAAGGCGAAGGCCCTCTGGATCGCGGTTTGATGTGGTCTTTAGCGGACTTCCCAAGCAGCTGCTCCATTTCTCCGATTTTCCCTGCAAACGGTTGGGGCTTTGATGTACCTGCCGATGCGAAAGAATTTGTGATGCTGACAGTTGTGGGTAAAGTTGTTCGTTACGGCTTGATGCTGAAAAATGCCGAAGGTAAATACGACAGTGTTGCAATGTATGCAGATAAATCTAAAGATGAGCCGCTGGCTGTACTGCAGAATGATGTATATACACCATATGTTATGGATGTACTGCCTAGAAGAGATGGTACATTAGAAAAAGTACACCGTACCTTCCGTCTGCTGGAAATTGCCGAAGACGGCAGCTATGTACGTATGTGGGCGTCTCGCGGTATGAGCTGTGAAGACGACAGCGTATGGACACCACGCAGCTTGTTTAAAGAAATCACAGATAAATTTGGTCAGGTAGTGCCTACCAGCCAGATGAGCGGTAACGACAGAGACTTAATTCTGAAATGCAACCATCCACAGTGGGAACAGGCTGCAAAATGGCAGAGCGATTGCATGCATTATATGATTGAAGAACATGGTGTAGAAGTTATCTTCTCTCATTATCATGGACCGGACTTAGAAGGTCATAACTACATGAAATATCTGAAAGAACGTTCTACTTCTCAGATTAGTGAAGCACAGGCTCTGGAATATGCAGAGGCTACCTATAAACTGACTGATGATTACATTGGTTCCTTTATGCATCTGATTGATGAAGGCTGGACCATTCTGATTTTCTCCGACCATGCACAGGTGTGTCCGGAAGGGGAAGCACATGTAATTGGTGAAAGCTGTGGCATTAACGTAGGCATTATGGCTGATTTGGGATACACGGTAATGAAAACCGATGAAAATGGCAACATGCTGCCGGATGTAGACTGGAGCAAAACACGTGCGGTTCAGACACGTTCCAACAGTATTTATCTTAACATTAAAGGAAGACAGCCGCACGGTATTGTAGATCCTGCCGATAAATATGAGCTGGAAGAAGAAATCATTACAGGTCTGTATGGTTACAAAGATCAGAAAACAGGGAAACGTATTGTATCCATGGCACTGCACAATAAAGATGCAGTTCTGCTGGGCTTAGGTGGCCCAATGGGTTCCGATATCGTATTCTTCGTACATGACGACTATTGTTATGACCATGGTAACGGTTTATCCACTGCATGTGGTCATAATGATACAACTTTAAGCCCAATCTTCCTGGCTGCAGGTCCTGGTATCAAACAGAATTTCCGCACCGACAGATGGATTCGTGAAGTAGACGTAGCGCCAACAGCTGCAGTGCTGCTGGGTGTGGAAATCCCTCGTGAATGTGAAGGGGCTCCTGCTTATCAGATTCTGAGCGAAAGTCTGTAATAAAAATTGTAATT
>JAGARS010000001.1 GCA_017622155.1 Peptococcaceae bacterium | reverse complement strand
GTTCCCCAAACAAATCTGTTTCTGTTTCTTCTTTAAATGTTGTTTCCAGTACACCGGCTTTGGTGCAGCCAACAGCTCTTGCAAATGCCAGTGCCACATTTTTGCAGTTGCCGGTAGCATCCTGTTCAACCGCTACCAGACCAGGCACACCTGTACCCTGCTGTACAGCTTTGCGGAAACTGTGACCAGGAGATTTTGGAGCTACCATAAATACATCCACATCTGCCGGAGGCACAATCTGTTTAAAATGAATATTGAAGCCATGGGAGAAGCTCAGTGCTTTGCCCGCTGTCATGAAAGGCGCAATATCTCTGTTGTATACTTCTGCCTGTTTTTCATCCGGAATCAGAATATGAATCACATCTGCTGCTTTTGCTGCATCGGCAACTGTCATTACCTGCAGACCATCGTCTTCTGCTTTCGCCCAGGATTTGCTCCCTTCACGCAGCCCTACTACTACTTTCATCCCTGCGTCGCGCAGATTCTGCGCCTGTGCATGCCCCTGGCTGCCATAACCGATAACTGCAATTGTTTTACCATTTAAATATTCTAAATTCGCATCCTGATCATAATACATAACCGCCATAATAAATTCCTCCTGAAAATGAATGATATATAATTAGCGGGACGCTGAGGACAGCGCCCCCTACACAAATTACAAGCCTAAAGTGCAGATATTTTTGTGGCTGACTAGGCGGCTTTCAAATTTGCGCAGTGCGGCGTACATATGGTACGTAAGCAAGCAAATTTGAAAACAACAACGTCAGGCGCAAAAATAGCAAACTTTATTTTTCTTTCGGGCTTCGTACCATCGCCGAAACCCCAGTCTTTACAATCTCCTGAATGCCAAACGGCTGCAGAGATTTGATTACTGCTTCAATTTTGTCTTCATCACCGGTAGCTTCAATAATGATAGAGCGGCGCCCAATGTCAATGATTCGTGCACGGAAAATATCCATCAGCTGGATGATTTCACCGCGTGTGTCGCGATCTGCCGCCACTCTCACCAGAAGCAGCTGGCGGCTGACGATATCATCGTTGGTTAAATCGTTTACTTTGATAACATCTACCAGTTTGTGCAGCTGTTTGGTTACCTGCTCAATAATTTTTTCGTCACCCTCTACCACAATGGTCATGCGGGAAATGGTTTTATCTTCTGTGTCACTTACTACCAGACTTTCAATGTTGTATCCTCTTCTGGAGAACAGATTGGATACTTTGGCCAATACGCCAGGATTATTTTCTACTAATACTGCCAGTTTGTGCTTCATATCTCTACTCCCCCACCAAAATATCGTCCAAACCTTTGCCTGCCGGTACCATTGGATACACATCGGCATTTGCATCAATCCGGAAGTCAATGAGCCAGCCCTCTTTACTGGTCAATACTTCCTGCAGTGTTTCATTGCACTGATCCAGCGTGTCAATACGCATATATTTGATATCGTACGCATCAGCCAGTTTCGCCCAATCCGGAGCACTGTCCAGAATGGTTGCAGAATAATTTTCGTTGTAGAAAAACTTCTGCCACTGATGCACCATGCCCAAAAATCCGTTGTTCATTAAACAGATTTTAATCGGCAGCTTATATTTTTTTACAATTGCCAGTTCCTGCAGATTCATCTGGAAACTGCCGTCACCGGTAATCAAAATAACATTTTTGTCCGGATTGCCAAACTGTACACCAATTGCTGCCGGCAAACCAAAACCCATTGTGCCCAAACCGCCGGATGTGATAAATTTACGCGGCCCTTTTGTATTTAAAAACAACGCCGCCCACATCTGATGCTGCCCAACATCAGTAGCTACGATGGTATTTTCATCTATGCATTTGTCAATAAACGCAAAGGTCTCTTTCGGAGGCAGCACGCTTCCTTCCGGAGACTGCACTTCGTAACGGCTTTCCGCTACTTCGTCCATCCAGGTGCTGTGACTGCACTGACTCAGCTGGTCATTCAGAGCCTCCAGAAAATCAACACTGTCTGCTACGATAGGAAAATCTGCTGTGATTGTCTTGCCAATTTCAGCAGCATCGATATCTACATGGATAATATGCTTTGCATTTGGTGCAAATTTGCTGGTATCACTGGTTACACGATCATCAAAACGCATCCCTACTGCCAGCAAGCAATCGCAATGCTGTACAACATAGTTCGCTTCCACAGTACCATGCATCCCCGGCATACCTACGCTGTATTTGCTGTCACTTGGAAATACACCTCTGGCCATCAAGGTTGTGGACACAGGCATATCTGCTTTTTCTGCAATACTTACCAGCAGATCGCTATTGGCAACACGGTTGTTTACACCGCCGCCGACTACCAGCATTGGCCGTTCTGCAGCTTTAATGTATTCCGCTACTTTTTTCACCTGTTCTTTGCTCACCTGGCAAGGCTTGTATTTATTCTGAATACGGCCACGCACTGTGCCGCTGTTATATGGCACCTGTACATCCTGCGTAAATACGTCTTTCGGAATATCAATGACTACAGGGCCCGGACGACCGGCCTGTGCCACAAAAAACGCCTCTTCAATAATATCCGGCAGCTGTGCCGCATCGGTTACAGAATATGTGTGTTTACTGATGGACTGACACACAGATGTCATATGCGCTTCCTGGAAACCGTCTTTCCCCAGGAGTTCTTTTACTACCTGCCCCATAATGCACACCATCGGGATAGAGTCCATATTCGCAGTGGCAATCCCGGTAACCAGATTGGTGGCACCCGGACCGGATGTAGCAAAACATACGCCTACTTTCCCGGTAGCACGTGCATAGCCATCGGCCGCATGCGCTGCCCCCTGCTCATGACGCACCAGAACGTGATGAATATTCGGAAATTCTTTCAGTCTGTCGTAAAGGGGAATTACAACCCCGCCCGGCAAACCAAACACGGTATCTACACCATGCAATTCTAAACAATGTAATAAGATATCAGCACCTAACACTGATTACAACACCTCCTGTATTTCATTCCGACAAACTATGTCGGTACTGTTTCACTTGTAAATTTTTACTTGTACTATAACAGTCGTCGCCTGTTATGATACAAATATATTGCTAATTAGTATACTCTTTCCCATTGCAAAAATCAATATTTTTTAGATTGTATACAGTATTCCGTCATTTGTATTTTGAGGCAAACAAAAAAAGCAATCTCCTATTACGGAACATTGCTTTCATTGTGGTTTTCTGCAATCCATAACATCCGCCCGGCCCTTTCTCGTATCACCATGTATACTCTTCTACCGGCAGTATATCATCTGGCCCCAAAGCATCGATAATCTCTCTGGCACGCGCCTCATCATCCTGATGAATATAAATATAATGTACTGCCAGCGGGCGATTCAGCAAAGTTTGTGTATTGTTATCAAACTCTCCGTCCAAAGGTACTTGACGGCTTTGGACTTTGATACCTTGTTCCTGCAATTTTACACGCACCAGCATATAATAGTCAAACGATGTTGTCTCTAGCAGTTCAATGCGATTCCAAGCAAACATACCAAATCCTCCTTATCTGTTGATTAAAAATTATTTATGGTACTATCATATCAGATAAAAAAGGAGATTGCAAACATTTTTTGATATATACAATAAAATTTATTTTTTAACGCAATTCTTTTTGTTACAAAGATTTCTTGTTGCGGAAGAGCGCCTTACCGGTTTTTCTTCGATAAAGCAATACCAGAAATGCTCCGGCAATCAGGCAAAGGCTCATCACCTGTGCCATGCGCAGCGGCCCCAGCATCAGGCTGTCCGTACGGAAACTTTCAATGACACAGCGCCCCACCGAGTAGAGCATCAGATAGCTCAAAGCCACCTCGCCCTCACGGGTAAACAGCTGACGCGCAAGCCACAGCAGAAAGAAAAATACCAGCAGGTTCCAAATGGATTCATACAAAAAGGTTGGATGACGATATGCCCCATCAATCCACATCGCCCACGGCACATCAGCTTTATCTACCGCAAACCCGTACGCTTCCTGATTGAAATAATTGCCCCAGCGGCCGATGGCTTGTCCCAATATCATCAGCGGCGCAAGAATATCCGCCAGCTGCCAGAAACGAATTTTGTAATATTTGCACCCGGCCCACATGGCAAATACCCCGGCAATCAGCCCGCCATGAATGGCAAGCCCGCCGTTCCACACAGCGATAATCTGATCCGGATGATTCAGATAATACGGCAGATTAAATATGACATAATAGGCTCTGGCGCCGATAATCGCAGCCACTGCCATCACCATAAAAATAGTCAGAAAATCATCTTCGTCAATCCCCGCTTTCCGACAGGCATAGCAGCCGCCTACCGCACCAATCAAAAGCGCCGTGGCAATCAAAAGCCCATACCAGCGTACACACACCGGCCCAATACAAAATGCAATGGGATCGACAGCGGCAAAAAGCACCGAAGGATTCATCCACTCCATGCAAATACACTCCTTTACAATATCCACTGAAAAGTATTTTTGATTTCTGCTCTATATTTTACCATGCGCCCGCAAGATTGTCTATTTTAGAATTGTTTACGATTTCAAATCCTCCAGCACTTCATATACTACATGGGCAAAACACTCCATAGAATATTCGGCTTCTGCCTGTGTATTCAAATCAGAGCCAATCTCCAGAAGTACTGCATGCCCGTCCAGCTGCTGATTATACCGCCCGGTCTCTTTGATTCGAATCTGGTCGCGCAAAAGCCCCGGATACAGTTCATTGCATTTTGCCTCCAGCAGTCTTGCAAATGCCAGATTTTCTTTCCAGTTGTCGTGGTTACACCCGATTACCATCATAATTTTTGCCGCTTTTTTACCATGCACCGTAGCGGTGGTGGTCTTTTTGGATGTAAACCCTGCATCCCGATGAATGTCAAACACCGCCTGCGCCTCCGGATATGCTTTCAGCAGCTGTTTTGCAGTATTCAATGAGTTCTGATAGGATCGGCTCCAGTCCGGATAATCATGAATTGTGGTACTGTGTGCTGTGCGAATGCCGTATTTTTTTTGCAGCGCATCCCGAAACACTTTTGCTGCATCTACCACGCCGCCGTTCTGCCCGCTTACTTTGCTGACACCATCATCAGGCAAATAGGTTTCAGCATTATGTGTATGATACAAAATCACCTGCACTTCTTCCGACAAGGTCAGATTGCCTACCTGTTCAAAAGAATGCTTCCAGATATCTGAAATCCAGGCCGCCGCATAATAGGCCTCTTCCTCAGCGATTATTTTCGTGATATGGCCTTCTTTCATTTGCAGGATAGGAATTCCTCCGGCCACATGTAAATAGCCATTCTCAGGCAAAATATCCGCCAGAAAACGCCATAGCATATCGCGCAAAGAATCCTGCGCAGAAGAAAACGCCAAACCCATATCAAGCATGCACTGCGCTGTCTGATGATAAGAGACCTGTACTGTCGCCTCCGCAGTGTCAGGTGTTTGCAGCACTGCGATACTTTCCACGCTTTCATCATGAGACTTATCACAAAACACAAATATACCGGCCGCCAGAACCAGCAGCACCATCCCCAGTACTTTATACCGCTTATACCATACAAACCACATGCTGCTCCATTTATGAACTTTCATGCAACTCGTCCCATTTCCGTTTCAATTGATTATTTTAGATAATAATATATATGTGTAATTTGTAGCAATTATTCATGCTTTTTCTCGCTTTTTTCGTTGCATTTTTCAGACGGACATGGTAAAATGTTATCTGTTAAATTTCATGTTCGATTTTAACTTGTGTCTCAAACATGTAAATACAGCGGAATCTCGTCCTGTTTCCGCTTTGTTTTAGTAATCGAAGGAGGTGACTATCTTGGCAAATATCAAATCTGCAGCGAAACGTGCCCAGATCGCTAAAGTTCGTACTTTAAGAAACAAAAGCGCTATGTCTAAAGTAAAAACCACCATCAAAGCTGTTGAAGCAGCTGTAGCAGCAAAAGACGCTGAAGCAGCAAAAGCAGCTCTGGTTGTTGCTATCAAAACAATCGACAAAGCAGCTTCCAAAGGTATCCTGCATAAAAACAATGCAGCGAACAAAAAATCTCGCTTAACAAAAATGGTTAACGCTATGTAATTGAGGCTTTATCTGGTTCATATAAAAACGACTGTGCATACAGTCGTTTTTTTATTTGCAGTTTACCCTAACAACATTGCAATACAATACAAGAAATCCCGTCGCAATCTGCG
>JAGARS010000172.1 GCA_017622155.1 Peptococcaceae bacterium | reverse complement strand
TTCTGTCATGTTCACCGCACAGCAGCAGTACAGGGCACTTCGGAGAAACACGTTCACATGCTTCAATGGCTTCCGCCAGCATACGAAATCCGTACCCTGCCAGATGACAAAATTCGTCCCGTGTATAGCCAATCATCATATCCCGCATCTGTGCGCGTCCATGGACAGTTTCCGCATTGCCCGCTGCACTTAGCTGCACCAGCGAATTCCACGGAATACTCCTGTACATTCCTTCTGTATGTTTTACACAAAACAATTCCCACGCTGCATAATACATGTTTTCTAATGGTGCAGAATCGATAGAAATAAACCCTGCTGTTTCGCCGGGATACAAGGCCATATACTGCTGCGCCAGATATCCGCCCATAGATTGACCTATCAAAATATGCTGCTGAATCTGTTCACACATTAAGATATGATGCAAATATTGCGCCATATCCGCAAGTGTAAAATGTAAGCTTGCAGGACGAGATTTGCCATGAGCCGGTGCATCCCATACCAGACAGTTGCATGTATCCTGAAACTGGGCAATCTGCGCTTCAAACATCGTATGATCCGCTGTCAGCCCCGGCAAAAATACCAGCCATGGGGCAGAAGGATTTTCTTCGACGGATACACGATGCACCCAGTAGCAAATGCGCCCTACGGGAGAATCGTATCTGTTTTCTGTCATTGTATCTTCAATGATTCCCATAGCCTAGCCTCGTTTTTTATTCAAAAATTCTAACCGCTGCAGCGCATCTTTGTCATCAGGTGCGTATTCCAATGCTTTGCGCAAATCCGCCTCTGCTTCATCATAGCGCCCTAGCACGGTATACAGGCTACCTCTGCCTTTGTATGCATAGGTGGAGTACGGATCCAACGCCAAAGACTGATTGAAACTTTCCAGGCTTTTCTCCCATTCTTCCATTTTGAAATACAGGTTGCCTTTGTCTTTGTGTACAATCGCTGCAGAATAAGGCGACAGCTCCAGCACACGGTCAAACCCGGCCAAAGCAGATTCAAACAGTTCTAAATCCATTTCAATCAATGCTTTATCCCAAATCGCCAACGCATAGTTTGGATTAATGGCAAGTGCCGCTTCATAATCTTCCAATGCAGCTTCTACATCACCTATATTCAAATACAGCAGCGCCCGGTTATAATAATAGCCTTCTTCATTTTGCTCCAGTGCGATGGCTTTATCATAATCCGCCAATGCTTTGTCATATTCTTTCAGGCTGTGGTTATATATATTGGCACGATAAAAATATGCCTGCGGCTGGCTGTCGTCCAGCTCGATGGCTTTGGCAAACCAGTCCAGAGCTTCATCAAAACGTTCATAATTTTTTGCCATTGTGCCGTTTTTCAATACTTCCTGATAATTCATAAAACATGCCCCCTTGTATGGTTTTATCAATTATGTTATTCTCCAAAAATCTTTTTGTTCAGCGCCAAACCTGTCGGTGTTACCGCCAGGCCTCCCCGCGCCGTTTCCCGCAAGGTTTCCGGCAGGCTGCGGCCTACTGCACCCATAGCTGTAATTACCTCATCTACCGGAATCACACTCTTCACATCTGCCAGCGCCATATCCGCCATCACCATAGCCAGCGATGCACCTAATGCATTGCGCTTGGCACATGGCACTTCCACCAGCCCCGCTACAGGGTCACATACAAGCCCCATAACATTTTTGATCACCATGGCACAAGCTTCCCCTGCCTGCTCCGGTGTACCGCCGCGCAGTTCTACCGCAGCAGCAGCTGCCATAGCCGATGCTGCGCCGCATTCGGCCTGACATCCACCTACAGCACCGGATACCGAAGCTTTATGGGCAATAACCATACCAAATCCGGCACAGGTCATCAATGCTTCTGCAATCTGTTCATCCGTCAGGTCATCCAGCTCCTGTATTTTTTTCAATACACCCGGTACAATCCCGCAGGAACCTGCTGTCGGGCAGGCTACAATACGCCCCATTGTGGCATTTACCTCTGCCACTGCCATAGCATAGCTTACTGCCCCTACTATATTTGCACCGGAAAGCAGATTGGGCTGTGCCGCACAATAATCATGCAGTTTTCTAGCTTCGCCGCCAATCAGCCCGCCTTTTGATTTTTTTGGCTCCTGAATACCTGTCTGAATGGATTCTTTCATGACATGCCAGTTGTGTTTCATCTGCGCCAGTACATCGGCTTCTGAAATCTGCTTCAAGTTCGCCTCATATTTTATCATCGCACGCCCAATAGAGCTGTTGTTGTCATGGGCCAGCTGAATCAATGTTTCTACAGAACCTATCATCTGTCATCCCTCGCTTATATCCAAATATATCATCAGAACGGTTTTACGAATTTTACATCCAGCACCGGCTGTAACGCACGAATTTCCTCTAGCGCATAGCTCGGCACACACTGGTCTGTCTCGATAATCATATAGGCAACCGTGTTTTTTTCCTGACGGAATACTTTCATACCGGCAATGTTGATGCCATAGTCCACCAGTACACCGGTAATCATATGAATCACACCGGGCTGATCCATGTGGGTATCAATAATGGTTGGATATGCACCGGATATTTCTACAGGGAAGCCATCCAGTTCTGTAATCAGCACTTTGCCTCCGCCAATGGAGCAGCCTACCACTTCTTTTACCGTGCCATCGGAAAGTGTCATCACAAATTTGGCTGTGTTGGCATGATACCCTTCGCCCAGATCAGTGGCAGTGAATGTATAGATTAACCCTGCTTCTTCTGCATGGCGGAACGAATCGCGAATTCGCACATCATCGGTATCCATGCCCAAAAGGCCGCCCAAAAGCGCCAAATCTGTACCGTGACCTTTGTAGGTTTTTGCAAAAGAACCGTGCAGCAAAATTTCCACTTTCTGTGGAAGCTCTTTGGCAATGGCGCGGGCAAATCGGCCCAAACGCACAGCACCTGCGGTATGGGAACTGGATGGTCCTACCATCACCGGCCCGATAATATCAAAACAGCTGTATTCACTCATAAAGTATGCCCCCTGTCTGTATCCGAGAATTTGTCTCTGCTGTTATTTTACTATGGTTATATCAGACAGGCAACAAAAATTACGACTCATCGGTTTCAATGATTTTTATGTCTTTGAAAAAATATTGTACAATTTCTTCTGCATCTTTACCCTGCTCAGCCAAAGCACGGGCACCCCACTGGCTCATACCCACACCATGCCCATATCCGCGGCCCTGCACATAAAGCGTATTGTCACGAATTTCAATTTCCTCAACCAGATTGGATTTCATG
>JAGARS010000171.1 GCA_017622155.1 Peptococcaceae bacterium | reverse complement strand
CGCCGCAGAATGCAATTCTCTGGCTGATATATGCTATTGTACCGGATATTGATTATTTGCCAGGCGAAGGTGATGGTATCCGAGCCCAAAATAATCAATTATCCGGTACAGAATTAGGAGGGAAAACAATGAAAACAATATGGAAAGATGTGATATCATGCAGCACATTGCGGGTCAAGGTAAAGGCTGCGGTGGCGGCAATTATTATTGCTGTATTGGAACGTATTATCGGTACGGTAGAAACATGGGGCGGTATATCTGCCCCTGATGTATAAGGAGGCCGGGAAATGTATCTGGTAAATATCTATAGCAAAGCAAAAGAAGGGCACATGGAGGTCATTGAGTACTTTAAAGCACGTGAGTTTGCCTGTAAGGATGGGACTGACCGGATACAGATCTCTCCGGTGCTGCTGGAAATCCTGTATCAGATTCGGCTGCATTTCAATGCGCCGGTGATTATCACCTCAGGCTATCGCACGGAAAGCTACAATAAGAAGGTGGGAGGCGCCAGGGAGTCAAAGCACGTAAAAGGCATCGCAGCCGATATTGTGGTAAAGGGTGTATCACCCTCTAAAGTGGCAGCTTATGCTGATTTATTGATGCCGGATAAAGGCGGTATCGGAGAGTATCGTACATTTGTACATGTAGATGTGCGGCATGAAAAATCCAGATGGCGAGGAAACTAGGGGCAAGGAGTGGATTGCCCCTGTTTTTTGTATATTTTTCTCTAAGGTTTCCGTGGGAATATGGTTGCCCAGTTTACCTCTTTTGTGGTATGATATATAATTAAAGAGATAAGTAAAATTTTTCGATTTTGTGATTGTTCATTGGAGATATATACGGAAATGATTTCTTCACAATTGAGAAAAAGGGGGGAATCATTATGAGAATGAGCAAATGGGTTGTACAGCAGGCAGACCCTGCAGTGCAAAAACGGCTCATGCAGGAAACGGGCATTTCTGCAATTTTGGCCAGTCTTTTGATTAATCGCGGTTATGAAGATCCGCAAGAGGTGCGGGAGTTTTTGAATCCGTCTTTGAATCAGCTGTCCAGTCCGTTTGAAATGGTGAATATGGGAGCTGCTGTAGAGCGCATTTTGGAAGCAGTAGAGCAGAAAGAAAAGATCGTTGTATATGGTGACTACGATGTAGACGGAATTTGTGCCAGTGTTATGCTGTATCAGGGGCTGAAAACGCTGCATGCAGATGTAGAATATTATGTGCCGGATCGTATGGAAGAAGGCTATGGTGTTAACACACCGGCTTTACGCGGCATTTATGAAGCCGGCGCCCGTCTTTTGGTGACTGTGGACTGTGGTATCAGTTCGTGGCAGGAAGTCGCTGAGGCAAAAAGCTGGGGCATGGATGTGATTGTGACAGACCATCATCAGCTGCCGGAAATACTGCCGGATTGTATTATTGTAAATCCGGTGCTCAGCAATGATGAAAAAGACAAGTGGCGGTATCTGTGCGGTACCGGGGTAGCGTTTAAAGTGGTACAGGGGCTTTTTGCCAGATACTATGGTGAAGAAGGATTCAGTACACGCATGATGCCGTTTCTGGATATTGCCGCATTGGCTACTGTGGCGGATATCGTACCGCTAAAAGGAGACAATCGCATTCTTGTGAAATTTGGCCTGGAGGAAATGGCTTTGGGCAAACGCCCGGGGCTGGCAGCTTTATGGGAAGTGTCACAGTCCAGACAGGGTGGTAAATCGCATAAGGAATGCAGTGAGCAAAAGCAGGAATCAAATATTGTACCGGATACAGTATCAGTAGGTTATGGGCTGGCGCCGCGCCTCAATGCCTGTGGACGAATCGGTGATGTGCGTCTGGGGCTGCGGCTCTTGGTAACGGAAGACCCAAATGAAGCGATGGAAATTGCACAGATGCTGGATGCGGAAAACCGCAATCGTCAGAATATTGAGCGTCAAATATATGAAGAAGCTGTGGCAATGGTTGAAAAACAGGGGATCAGGCAGCAGGATGGCTTGATTGTAGTAGGAGAAGACTGGCATCCGGGCGTCATTGGTATTGTGGCTTCTCGTCTGGTAGAACAGTACTATACACCAACCATTGTATTGACAAAAGCCAATGGATTGTATAAAGGCTCGGGCCGCAGTATCGAAGGATTTCATTTACAGCAGGCGCTTTCACAGTGTTCTGATATTCTGGAGAATTACGGCGGGCACAGTCAGGCTGCGGGGCTTGGCGTAGCGCCGGAACATCTGCATGAATTTCGCAAACGATTCGCCAAACTGGTATCAGAAGGTACTACCAATGATTCGTTTATGCCTACACTGAAAATTGATGCCGAAATTCAGATGGGAGAAATCAATACGGACATCTACAAAGAGATTTCTCGTATTGAACCTACCGGTACAATGAACCCGACTCCGGTATTTGTATGTCGCGGTCAGAAACCGATAGAAACACGTATTGTGGGCGGTCAGGGTGATCATTTACGTATTCGTGTACGGGGCCCGCAATATGATATTTTTGGGATTGGATTTAAAAAGGCAGAACTGCAGCCGATGGTACAGCAAGGCTCCATTGATATTGCCTTCAATATGGACAAGAATACGTTCAATGGCCGTACTTCGCTGCAGATGCTGATTAAAGATATGAAACCGTATCGTCGTCCGGATCAGATGACACTTTTGGATCGACTGTTTTTTTATAAGGACGAATATCTGCAGGATGATCCGTATCGAGGCATTGCGGAGCAGGATCAGTTTTTCACCAAAATTGTTGGTGTCTCCTTTGAGAACAGACAGGAACTCTTGGCAGAGCTGCAGGTAGGTCATCAGCTGGATTTGGTGCATGAAAAAGACAATCCTCATGATGAGCATGCCATTGCTGTATTTGCAGATGGAGAGCAGCTCGGTTATTTAAAACGAAATATTGCCCGTCATCTGGCAGAAAACTTTGATAACGGTGTACAGTATGAAGCGGTTGTGGTTCAGGTCACCGGCAGCATAGAAAAAAATCTGGGTGCTAATATTTTCATTCAGAAAGTGCAAAATGCAGATCAAGAGACGCAGGCTGAGCAGGAATCTATTCGCAGAGAGCTGGAAAATCTGGGCGAGCCTGCATTGAAAGAACAGATTCGGGAAGCTTTGCTGGGACAGCATACCTATCGTCCAAAACAGCAGGAAGCATTAGATGCATTGTATCGTAAAGACAATGTGATGGCTATTTTGGGCACCGGGCGCGGCAAATCGGCAATTTTCCAGGCGTATAGTGCATATCTTGCATTGTGGAAGCATAAAGCAACAATTATTGTGTATCCGCTGCGGGCATTGGTAAATGACCAGTATCAATCTCTGGAAAAGAAACTGAAACCACTGGGACTGCAGGTGTGTCTGGCTACCGGAGCACTGGAAGGGGAAGAACGAGCTGCCTTTTTCCAGCGTGTGATGGAAGGGAAGGCAGATTTGATTCTCACGACACCTGAGTTTTTGGTGTACAACAAACATCGTTTTATGGAACTGGGCAGTCGTCTTGGCATGGTAGTCATTGATGAAGCACATCATCTGGCCAGTCGTCGGCAGGGCTATAAACAATTACCGGGTGTATTGAAAGAAATACGTCCGGAGCAGATTCTGGCAGTAACTGCTACAGCATCAGATGATGTGGCAGCACATATTGTAAAATCACTGGAACTGGAGACAATGATTGTAGACCCGCATGTGCGTGACAATCTGCAGCTGGTGGATCAAAGAAGCAATTATAAGAAAGCTGATTATCTCATTGATTTAGCGGCTTCCGGAGAAAAAACGGTGATATATCTGAACAGTCGCTACAAAGCAGTGCAGCTGGCAGAGCTGCTGCGTGAAAAGATGCCTGCATCTATGCAGAATAAAATCTGTTATTATCACGGGGGCTTGTCATCCGCCGACAGACTGGCCATTGAGAATGCGTTCCGTGATGGCACATTAAAAGTGATTGTCACGACCAGTGCATTTGGGGAAGGAATCGATATTCCGGATATTCGTCATGTAGTACTGTATCATTTGAGCTTTTCCAGTGAAGAATATAATCAGCTGGCAGGTCGTGCCGGCAGAGATGGGATGCCTGCCAAAGTGCATTTATTGTATAATCAGAGAGATGAAATGCTGAATCGCAATGTATTATCATCTTCCTGTCCTTCTCGAGAAGTGCTTGGTAAATTTTATAAATTGCTTCAGTTGCTGATTCAGGGCAAACCGGCAATTGAACTTACAAACAATGAATTATGTGAACTGGTGAAACGGGAACGATTTGCTGAACCGACAGAATCCTGTATCAGCAGTTGGCTTGGTATATTTGAGGAGTTAGGCTTTCTGGAACGGGAGCGCGAAGGTGCGAAACGCAGAATCATCATGACGCCTAGCCCTACAAAAATGGATTTGTTATCATCCCTTCGTTATCAGGAATGTATGGCTGAACTGGATGATTTTCAGCGGTATTTGGAAATCGCATTTGACAACAGCAAAGAAACTTTGCTCAAAGCAATTAATCAGCCGATTTATCCGAAACAGTGGGTGTAAATTGGGGGAATACTTATGATGGATGAGGCTTCATCGTTATTTAAACAAATATTAGATACTGTATATAACAACAATCCGAATGCTGATTTGGAACTGATTGAAGAGGTATATCGCTTTGCGGAGGATTTGCACAAAGGTCAGTTTCGTAAATCGGGAGAACCTTATATTCTTCATCCGCTGAATGTAGCACTGATTCTGGCGCAGCTTGGGCTGGATGAAAGGGCTGTATGTGCAGGGTTTCTGCATGATGTGGTAGAGGATACCAACTGTAACCAGTTTGGACTGGCAGACCATTTCGGTGAAGATGTTGCCTTTCTGGTAAACGGTGTTACCAAACTGAGCAAACTGGAATGCAATTCTAAAGAAGAACGCCAGCTGGAAAGCTATCGCAAGATGTTTCTTTCTATGGCGGAAGATGTGCGTGTCGTTATGATTAAACTGGCTGACAGACTGCACAATATGCGCACATTAAAATTCCAGTCTCCGGAAAAGCAGAAATCCATTGCGCAGGAAACCTTAGAAATTTATACACCGATTGCAAATCGTCTGGGGATTTCCAAAGTAAAATGGGAATTGGAAGATTTGTGTCTGCGTTATCTGGAGCCGGAGCAGTATTTTGATCTGGTAGAACGCATTTCTATGAAGCGCAACGAGCGGGAAGAATATATTCAGGACATTATACGCAGACTGCATATGGAACTGGATAAAGTAGGTGTAAAAGCGGAAATTTCCGGTCGTCCAAAGCATTTCTACAGCATCTATAATAAAATGAAAAAGCAGAACAAAGATTTGGACGAATTGTATGATTTAATTGCAGTGCGCCTTTTGGTGGATTCAGTGAGTGACTGCTATGCGGCTCTTGGTGTGGTGCATACGCTGTGGAAGCCTCTTCCAATGCGTTTTAAAGATTATATTGCAATGCCAAAAGCCAATATGTATCAGTCTCTGCATACTACAGTGATTGGGCCTTTGGGCGAACCATTCGAAATACAGATTCGTACTTATGAGATGCATCATACTGCGGAATACGGGATTGCTGCT
>JAGARS010000170.1 GCA_017622155.1 Peptococcaceae bacterium | reverse complement strand
GCCACCGGTGCGATTGGAAATATCTTCGAAGATACTGTTATCTGCAAGCTGTTCCGTTAGGACTGCACTTTCTACAGTTTCCATGCTTTTGTTCATATGTTATCCCTCCATAGATTCTTGGTGGTACATTATATGTACAGCCTAAAAAAATAGAACTCTACAGAAGGACATGTATGAATAAATCTTAATAAATACTAAACGGCAGCGGTACACTTACCCCTACTGCTGTATTGACTCCCCACAGAGTCAGCTGCTGCGGTTCTACCCATTGTCCGTTATTGGTAACCTGATTCCACTGAAATTCGGTAGTCTCCGCCTGCCCCGGTGTCAGCACAATTTCATGAGGAATACCGCTGTCCACTACATTTCGGCTCAAGCGATACAGTTCAATACCATTACGGTCAGAAATATAGAAATCAAACAACTCATCGGACGGGTAGCGCAGCACCTGTGTATCGTCAGATATATTGCGTTTACGGAATGTAATATATACTGTTTCTCCCTGGGCGTAACGAGATTTGTTGGTAGTTAGAATGTACCGATAATTGCCGACCTCTTCCCAAGTATAGTTGAATCCATCCAATTCATTTTCCTGCCATACGGGAGAATCCGGGAAACTCGGAAGTATCTGCGGAATATCCGGTTCTCCTGCGCCCGGATATACCGGTGTACTTGGAAAGCTCGGCAAAGTTTGCGGTGTATCGACAATATTGCCACTGTTTCCCGGATAATACTGCCCCGGAAGGCAGGTCACGCCCAGCGCACGCCAAGTGCCGTCATCCACCATACCTGTCTGCGACAGATTATTTCTACGCTGAAAATTCGTCACAGCATTTCTGGTCATATTGCCAAATATGCCGTCTATCGGAACATTATAACCCCGCTGACGTAAAAGTCTCTGCACAAACGCCACTGCCGAACCACGATTGCCTATACGCAATGTTGGGCATTGTACAGTGTTATTGCCATTGTTCACACCACAATTACAATGATTACGCATTTGATTTAAATCGCTCATATAATCAGCCTCCTTATTCACATTCATTGCAGTATATGAATTTATTTTAAAAATTGACACCAAAACTATATAGTTTTCGCATTGATAAAACTGTCAAAATATTATAAAATAAAACCAGCACAACTATCTCTATTAGGAGGGGATTCATTTGAACATACTTGCCAAACTTGGCAAAGCCGGCTTACTGGTGGCACTTGTAGCGATTCTAATTATTTTTGGACCTCAGATTGCGCATTTTGCTACAGATTATCTGTGGTTTTCGGAAATCGGCTACGCATCAGTATTCCTCAAATTCACATTTGCAAAATTTGCAGTAGGATTTATTGTATTCCTGCTGGTTTTTCTGCTTTCTTACTTTACATTGCTGGTAACCACGAAATATCAGCCGGAAGTAAAAGTAGAAGATGACACTGTTATCAATGTACCGGAAAAGAAAGCCGGGAAACGTGTACTGGCTGTTATTCCATCTTTATTTTTAGGCTTGCTCGCCGGATGGATTTCTGCTACTGCTTTGTGGCAGAATATTCTGCTCTTTCTGGAACAGACTGCAGCAGGTGTAGTAGACCCTGTATTCGGTCGTGATATCAGCTTCTATTTCTTCAATCTGTCTCTGTTTGAAACTGTATACTATCTGGCATTCTTCTTCCTTGCTGTCATCTTCCTGTTCAATCTGCTGATGACATTCTATTTGCAAGGCTTTAGCAAACGCAGCTTCAAGCTCATGGGGAAACGCATTATCTATTTTGCCATTGCGTTCGTACTTCTTATGATTGCAGGATTCCAGCTGCAGGCTGCAAATCTGCTGTATGCACAGGACGGTGCTGTATTTGGTGCTGGATATACCGACTTGAAAGTAACACTGCCAATGTATAATCTAGCAAGCATTGCATGTGTTATTACAGCAATTACATTGTTGATTGGACTGAAAAAGAAAAGTGCTCGTATTGCTTCCATTGGTCCGATTCTGCTGATTGGTATTCTGGTAATCGGCGGTGTAGCACAGGGTACTGTACAGAACTTTATTGTAAATCCTGCGGAAATCCACAAAGAACAGCCATATATTGCCAATAATATTGATATGACCAACAAAGCTTATGGCCTGGATAATATCAAAGAAGTAGAATTTAGTGCTGACGGCACTCTGACTGCTTCTGATTTGCGTGATGAAATGGATACTATCAACAATATTCGTTTGATTGATTATCGACCGACTATCACCGTATTTAATCAGCTGCAAAGCATGCGTCTGTATTATAAATTTGTTGATGTTGATATCGACCGCTATGAAATTGACGGTTCACAGCAGCAGGTATACCTGTCGGCTCGCGAACTTGATCAAAGCAGCCTGGATGTCTCCGCTCAAACCTGGGTCAACAAATATCTGAAATACACCCACGGTTATGGTGCAGTCGTAACACCGGTAAACAAAGTAACCACACAGGGGCAGCCGGAAATGTGGGTAGAAAACATTCCACCTACCAGCACAGTTCCTGAACTGAAAATTACTCGTCCGGAAATTTATTTTGGGCAGCTGACCAATGACTATATCATCGTAAACACCAAAGAGCCGGAATTCGACTATCCTACCGGTGATACCAATGCACAGACACAGTATGAAGGCGATGCCGGTATTGCTATGACTATTGGGAATAAAGCATTATTTGCACTGGATCGCGCAAATTATAAAATTCTGTTCTCTAATCTGATTGACGGCAACAGTAAAATTTTATTAAACCGTAACATTCTGGAACGTGTAGAAAAAATCGCTCCATTCCTGGCATTCGACGAGGATCCATATCTGGT
>JAGARS010000169.1 GCA_017622155.1 Peptococcaceae bacterium | reverse complement strand
TACCTACGATTACACCCTGACCCCATTTTTTGTGTTCAATGGTGTAATCGTAGGTATATCGGGCAGTGGAGAGGATTTATCAATCCGCGTGATTTTCCCGGAAATGGGTATGAAAGATTTATTCGTGAAGTATGCACCAATCAAAAAAGTGTGAGAGGGTGGAAGCTTTGCAGATTACATTTGATGATCTTGCTTCCGGCAATATGGCACAACAGGAAGCCAAAAACCGCCTGGAAGCATTGAAAAAAGAAATTGCCTATCATGACAGGCAGTATTATGTGCTGGATAATCCGGAAATCTCCGATTATCAGTACGATGGGCTGATGCGGGAACTGCTGGCTATTGAGGCGCAGTATCCGGAACTTTTGACAGCGGATTCTCCGTCACAGCGTGTAGGCGGTGAAGCGCTGAAGCAGTTTGAAAGCTATACTCATCGCAATCCGCTTTTGAGCTTGATGAATGCTTACGGTACCGATGATTTGCGGGAATTTCATCAGCGTATTTTAAATGATTTGGGTACCGATACCGTAGAATATGCGGTGGAATATAAAATCGACGGGTTATCCATTGCGCTGTATTATGAAAACGGTGTGCTACAAAATGGTGTTACTCGCGGTGATGGTATCACCGGTGAAGATGTAACTGCCAATGTGCGCACGGTAAAAAATATTCCGCTCAGGCTCAACATTGATTTACCGGTGCTGGAAGCCCGCGGTGAGGTATATTTGCCAAAGGCATCCTTTGAGAAAATCAATGCACAAAGAGAAGCTAACGGTGAGCCGTTGTTTGCCAACTGCCGCAATGCGGCGGCCGGTTCCATTCGTCAGCTGGACCCGAAAGTGACAGCCGGCAGAGATTTGCGTGCATTTATCTATACACTGATGCATGTAGAAGGTGCCAATCCGGCAGCGCACAGTGATTGTACCGCACTTTTGAAAGAAGCGGGCTTTACTGTGATGGAGCCGTTTATCAGCAGTGATATTGATGCCATCTGCGATTACTGTATGTATTGGGGAGAGCATCGCCATGATCTGCCATTCGATATTGATGGCATGGTAATTAAAATCAATAATCTGGCACAGCAGGAGGCTTTGGGCAACAGAGCCAAAAATCCGCGCTGGGCCATTGCGTATAAGTTCCCGCCGGAACAGGGTATTACCCGCATCAAAGAAATTGTGGTGCAGGTAGGCCGTACCGGTGCGGTGACACCGGTGGCAAATCTGGAACCGATTTTTCTGGCAGGCAGCACCATCAGCCGCGCTACCTTGCACAATGCTGACTTTATAGCAGAAAAAGGCATCAAAGTCGGTGATTTTGTGGTGATTCAAAAAGCCGGCGAAGTAATACCGGAAGTGGTATCGGTAGTGGCAGACAAACGGGATGGCAGTGAAACGGAATTTGTGTTTCCTGATGTTTGTCCGGAATGCGGAGCACCGCTCATCCGTGTGGAAGGGGAAGCAGCGTATCGCTGCAGTGATACAATGACATGCCCGGCACAGGTGCGTGAGGGGATTATACATTTTGCGTCCCGTGATGCGATGCATATTGAAGGGTTAGGGCCTGCTGTTATTGCGCAGCTGTTGGAGCATGGGCTCATTGCCAATGCGGCAGATCTGTACTATCTGGAGAAAGAAAAGCTTTTGGGTCTGGAACGTATGGGGCAGAAATCGGCAGACAATTTGCTTGCAAGTATTGAGGCAAGCAAACAGCGTGGTCTGGCGCAGGTGATTTTTGCGCTGGGGATTCGTCTGGTAGGGCAGAATGTGGCCAAGGTACTGGCACGCAATTTTGATTCTATTGAAGCCTTGAAACAGGCGGACACAGAAACACTGGTGGCCATCGATGAAGTGGGGCCGAAAATTGCAGAAAGCATTGCAGATTATTTCCGTGATGGGCGTCATGATGCATTTTTGCAAAAACTGGCCAATGCCGGTGTACAAATGCGGCAGGAAGCTGCAGAAACTCTGCAGGACGGGCAGGAAAATGCGCTGTTTGCGGGGAAAACTTTTGTACTGACCGGTACATTGCCTACATTGGACCGCAGGGAAGCCAGTGCAATGATTGAAGCAGCCGGCGGCAAGACAAGCGGCAGTGTCAGCAAAAAAACAGATTATGTACTGGCAGGTGAGAGTGCCGGGTCTAAACTTGTCAAAGCGCAGGAACTGGGCATTGCCATTATAGATGAAGAAACATTTCTGCAGATGCTGAATGGCTAAGAAAAGTATCGTATGTAGGCATTCAGATATTGAAGGATTTCTAAAAAAGTTGTATAATAACTTGTTGCATAATAGGAAAGCAATTCAAAAGTAAATTATATATAAGGGGTGTAGTTATGGATAGAGAAGTGTTGAGAAGATTGTGCCTGCTCAACCAGCTCAGTTTGACAGACACACAAAAAGATGATGTAATCAGCTTTTTCGCTGACCGTGATGCGGATACCGCAGCACTGGATGCAATTGATACGGAACATGTAGAGAGAATGGTGCATGTGATGCCGATTCTTACAGTTGTGCGTGAGGATGTAGTAAGCCAGCCTTTCTCCCGTGAAGACTTGCAGGCAGGCGCACCGGAAACCGATGAAGGGTACTGGTGTGTACCGCGTGTACTGGAATAAGGAGGGTAAATAAGTATGAATAAGATTGTAATCGATGATATGTTCCTGACTGTTGGTACACCGACGACTGCCGGCTCCAAAATGCTGGAAGGCTACAACAGTCTGTTTGAAGCAGAAGTGCTGACACGTCTGAACGCAGCAGGCTATACAATTACCGGAAAAGCAAAAGTAGGCGAATTTGGTGTTGACCTGTTGGGCGAAACAAGCTATTTTGGTGCAGATTATGAAAAGGATACTTTGCAGTATCCTGCAGCTGTTCAGGTAAAAAGCGGTGAAGCAGAAGCCGCAGTGGTACTGGATGTAAACGGTGCGCCAAGAAGAGGTGCTGCGCAGAACAATCTGGTAGCATTGAAACCAACCTATGGTATGGTGTCTCGCTATGGTACCATTCCGGTGGCATGCTCCGGTGAAACTGTAAGCGTAGTTGCAGCAAATGCTGCTGACTGCCGCGAAGTATTTGCTGCTATGGCAGGCCATGATGCAAAAGACGGTACTTCTTTGCCGGAAAGTATGGTGGACGCAGGCAAAGCAGCTGTGACAAAGAAAAATAAAGTGGCTGTGCTGTCTTCTATGCTGAAAGGTACAAGCGAAGAAGTACAGGCGCAGATTGCTGCTGTCAGTGAAAATCTTGCGAAAAACGGTGTGGAAGTAGTGACTGTAGATGCTGAAACTATCGCTTATGCAGGTGCTGCATGGAATATTCTGATGTCCGCAGAGCTGTGCAACAATGTGTCTCGTTATGATGGTGTAAAATACGGTTATCGTACCAAAACTTATACCAATATTGATGAACTGTATACCAATTCCCGTACAGAAGCATTTGGTGAATTACTGAAATCTGCAATTCTGTTCGGTTCCGAAACACTTTCTACCGAAAATTATCAGAAAGTATATGACAAAGCATTGCGTGTAAGAAGAGTCATCAGTGAAGCGATGAAAGCACTTCTGGCAGATTGTGATGCACTCTTGATGCCTGCTGCAAGCGTAACAGCATACAGCAAGGCTATGGTTGAAGCAGACAAATATCTGCCTTACAAAGAGAATTTCTATACAGCTCCTGCATCTATTACAGGTCTGCCTGTAGTAGTGGCAGGCGGAGTACAGCTGGTGGGGAATGCATTCTCCGAAGATGTGCTTCTTGACCTGGCAGAACTGGTGTAAAGGGGGAAACAACTAAGATGAAATACGAAACCGTCATTGGTTTGGAAGTTCATGTGGAACTTGCAACCGATTCTAAAATATTCTGCTCCTGTTCGGCACATTCCTTCGGTGCTGATCCAAACTCTCATGTATGCCCTGCATGCTGCGGGATGCCTGGTATGCTGCCGGTAGTAAACCGCCGTGTAGTAGACTTCGGTATGAAAGCGGGGATGATGCTGAACTGTGACATCAACCGTGTTACCACATTCGATAAAAAAAGCTATTACTATCCTGACCTGCCTGGCGCATATCAGACCACACAGTGGTTTGCACCTGTAGCGGTAAACGGTCGTGTTGATATTGAAACTTCCGAAGGCAAAAAAAGCGTACGTATCAAACAGATTCACATGGAAGAAGACGCAGGGAAACTGGTGCATGATATCAGCGAAGGCACTACCCATGTAGACTTCAACCGTACCAGTGTGCCATTAATCGAAATCGTAAGCCAGCCGGATTTATCCAGTGCAGAAGAAGTAGAAGCATATCTGGTGCGTCTGAGAACATTATTGCGTTATGCCAAAGTGGCTGAGTGCGAAATGGCTCACGGCACCATGCGCTGCGATGTAAACCTGTCTGTAAGACCTGCAGGCAGCAACGAGCTGGGCGTACGTACCGAAATGAAAAATATGAACTCCATCGAAGCAATCAAACGCGCTATCGAATTCGAAACAGCACGTCATATTGATGCGATTGAAAACGGTACCGAAGTACTGGTGCAGGAAACTCGTCGCTGGGATGATGCCAAAGGCAAAAGCTATGCTATGAGAACCAAAGAAACAGCCGGCGATTATCGTTATTTCCCGGATCCAAATGTAATGCCTGTGGTAATTGACGATGAATGGTATGAAAGCATCAAAAAATCTGTGCCGGAATTCCCTGAAGTGAAACGGGAAAAATATATTGCACTGGGCTTAACCGAATACGATGCAGAACGTATCAGCGAAAGCATTATGCTGTGCGAATGCTTCGAAGAAGCAAGCGAAGTATGCGGCAGTCCAAAAGAAGTAGTAAACTGGATTACTTCTGATGTTATGCGTATTCTGAATGCAAAACAGATGACATATGAAATGCTGAATCTGGACAACAAAGCACTGGGTAAACTGATTGCTTTAACAATGGATGGCAAAATCAGCCGTGCCAACAGCAAAAAAATCCTCAGCGCGATGTTTGATGATCGCACCATTGAGCCGGAAGCTTATGCAGAAGCCAACGATATGCTTATTGGTGAACAGAATGACGATATGATTATCAGCGTTGTAAGAAACGTAATCGCATCCGATCCAAAATCCGTAAGCGACTTCAAAGGCGGGAAAGAAAAAGCCTTAATGGCGCTGTTCGGCAAATGCATGAAAGAGCTGAAAGGCAACTGTGATCCACAGCAGCTGAAAGTGATTCTGTTAGATTGCATTAACGAAT
>JAGARS010000168.1 GCA_017622155.1 Peptococcaceae bacterium | reverse complement strand
TGGTTCCGGTTTGTAATCGTCCGATTATTATACCACGAAACCGGAAAAATGTCATCTCGAAGAGGTTGACCTTCTGCCATTTGTGGGATAAAATAAAGGATAACGATAACTATCGCAGAGAGGCATTGGAGGTGGCAGGAATGTTTACCGGTAGAAAAATTGTGTTGCAGAAGCCAGCCAGAGAGGATGCATATTTCTTCCAGAAGTGGTTTATGAATAAGGAATTCCGGCACTGGTACGACAGTTACATGAGCGTATCGCTGGATATGATTGAAGACGAAATCAGCAAAATGAAAGACGTGACCGACCCAAGCGCGGAACGTGTGGATTTTGTTGTGAAAAACAAACGCAACGGTGAAATTATCGGTATCGCGTCTATCAAAGATATCGACCGTCAGAACGGCCATGCGGAAATCGCACTGGGCATTGCCGACGAAAACAATCGTCGTGCAGGGTTCGGGGTTGACCTGATGATTGTGCTGGCTGATATCCTGTTCTATCACTTTGGTTTTGAAAAATGCTATACCAAAGTAAACGACAACAATCGTTTAGGGCTGAAATCGGCGCTGAGCTTTGGTTTTACCGCAGAAGGCAAGCTGCGCAAACATACATTTATTGATGGGCAGTATGTTGATCAGTGGATTTTAGGCATTACCCGTGAAGAATACGAAAACCTCAGCATTGTACCAAGATGGAAGGCGCGCGGTTAAGTCATCCTCGTATGGTATTGCACACATGTATACATTATACGCGTACAAATGTCTTTACATTCTAAAGCGTTTATGCTATAGTATCTAAAACAAAATACAAGTCTTTGTTATCAAGAGTGGCGGAGGGACTGGCCCTGTGAAGCCCGGCAACAGCCAGCAGTATTCTATATGCTGGAAATGTGCTAAATCCTGCAGACAATGTCTGGTAGATAATGGAGTATAGAATCATACAAACAAAAGCCATTTTCTACCCAAAAGAAAATGGTTTTTTTGTTTTTCAGTTTGAGTCTTAGAGGAGGAATACAACATGAATGTAGAAAACTGCAAACCGGGTACAAAATGTATTCAGGCCGGTTGGGAGCCGAAAAAAGGAGAGGCGCGTGTGCTGCCTGTATATCAGAGCACCACGTTTTTATATGAGACCAGCGAACAGATGGGTCGTTTATTTGATTTAGAAGATGATGGGTTTTTCTATACCCGTTTACAGAATCCTACTTCTGATGCCGTAGCTGCCAAAATTGCTGCGCTGGAAGGCGGCGTAGCAGCTATGCTGACATCTTCCGGGCAGGCCGCTAATTTTTATGCTGTATTTAACATCTGCGAAGCAGGCGATCATTTTATTTGCTCCAGCAATGTATATGGCGGTACATTCAATTTGTTCGGTGTGACCATGAAAAAGCTGGGTATTGATTGTACTTTTGTAGATCCTGATGATACAGAAGAAAATCTGGCAAAAGCATTCCGTCCAAACACCAAATGTGTTGTGGCCGAAACCATTGCCAATCCGGCACTGACAATACTGGATATCGAAAAATTCGCACGCCTGGCTCATAGCCACGGTGTTCCTCTGATTATTGACAACACCTTTGCAACGCCAATCAATTGTCGTCCGTTTGAATGGGGTGCAGATATTGTTACCCATTCCACTACCAAATATATGGATGGCCATGCCGTATCGGTAGGCGGCTGTATTGTAGATTCCGGTAACTTTGACTGGGAGCAGTATCATGATAAATATAAAGGGCTGACTGAGCCGGATGATTCTTATCATGGTATTATTTATACACAGAAATTCGGCAAACTGGCATATATCACAAAAGCTACTTCTCAGCTGATGCGCGATTTAGGTTCCTCTCCTTCTCCTCAGAATGCGTTTTTACTGAATCTGGGGCTGGAAACACTGCATCTGCGTATGCCGCGCCATTGTGAAAATGCGCAGAAAGTAGCAGAATATCTGCAAAACCATGAAAAGGTTGCCTGGGTAAGCTATGCAGGGCTTCCGGGGGACAAATATCATGAACTGGCACAGAAATATATGCCGAACGGCACTTGCGGTGTATTGTGCTTTGGCTTAAAAGGCGGCAGAGAAGTATCTGTATCGTTTATGGACAAACTGAAACTGGCTGCAATCGTAACACATGTAGCGGATGCGCGTACCAGTGTATTGCATCCAGCCAGTCATACACATCGTCAGATGAATGACGAACAGCTGAAAGAAGCCGGTGTAGCTCCGGATCTGATTCGATTCTCTGTAGGGATTGAAGATGCGGAAGACATCATTGCGGATTTAGAACAGGCTCTGGCACAAGTGTAAGCTGTTTTCGTCAAAATTGAAACTTGAAATAAACTGTAACGTAAGGGCTGTTGCACAAAGTGTGACAGCCCTGTAAAATAATTTGCTGAAAGTGAAAGTATGAACATATAAATCATACACAGATTATATAGAAAAAAGGAGAACGCGTATGCCGGTTATTATACCGGCAGCATTGCCTGCTACAGAAACTCTCACCAATGAACAGATTTTCGTTATGCATGAACAGCGTGCACAGGCGCAGGATATTCGCCCGCTGAAACTGGCGATTGTAAACCTGATGCCGACAAAAATTGTGACAGAAACACAGCTGCTGCGCCTGATCAGTAACACTGCGCTGCAGGCGGAAGTAGATTTGATTCGCATGGCCAGCCATGTGAGTAAAAATGTATCGGCAGAACATTTGGCGACATTTTATAAAGATTTTGAAGAAATCAAAAACAATCAGTATGACGGTATGATTGTCACCGGTGCCCCGGTAGAACAGCTTTCGTTTCAGGAGGTAAACTATTGGGATGAACTGAAGCTGATTTTTGATTTTGCAGATAAAAATGTATTCTCCACATTGTTTATCTGCTGGGGAGCGCAGGCAGCGCTGTACCATTATTATGGAATCCCGAAATATCCGCTGCCGGAAAAACGCTTTGGCGTATTTGAACACGAAGTCATGATAAAACGTCCCATTGTGCGCGGGTTTGATGATGTATTTTATGCACCGCATTCACGTCATACGGAATTTCGTGCCGGGGATATTGCAAAGGTGGATGAACTGGAAATTATTGCACAGTCTTCGGAGGCCGGCGTATATCTGGTGGCTTCGAAAGATGGACGGCGCGTATTTGTATCCGGTCACTGTGAGTATGATCCGCTTACATTGGATGCCGAATATCGTCGCGACGTCAGTCAGGGCAAACCAATCAGTGTGCCGAAAAATTATTATCCAAATGATGATCCGTCCTGCACACCGGTAGTGCGCTGGCGCGGCCATGGAAATCTTTTGTTTTCCAACTGGCTGAATTACTATGTATATCAGGAAACACCGTTTGATTTGGCGAATTTGAAAAAATAAGGAGTCATTTTTATGACAAAAGTACAGATTTTTGACGGCGCTATGGGTACAATGCTGCAGCAGAGAGGCCTGGCACCTGGGCAAAGCCCGGAAGAACTGAATATTACCAATCCGGAGATAGTAGAAAGTGTGCATCTGGATTATTTGCGTGCCGGTGCGGATATTCTCATCACCAATACGTTTGGCGGCAGCAGAGTGAAGCTTTCAGAGTACAATTTGGAGAACAGCCTTGCGGAAATCAATCGTAAAGCTGTGGAAATCGCCAGAAGTGCCTGCGAAAAGCACGGACATGGGCAAGTGGCCGCATCTCTTGGTCCCACAGGGCTGTTTGTATCTCCGGTAGGAGATACATCTTTCGATGATATGTATCAGATTTATCTGGAACAGGCCCAGGCTATAGCGCTTGCAAAGCCCGATTATTTTCTTCTGGAAACATTCAGTGATCTGGGCGAAATCAGAGCAGCGCTCCTGGCATGTTTGGATGCAGGAGACAGAGCAATTCCTGTCATCTGCAGTATGACATATACCAATGGTCGCACTTTGACTGGGGTAAGCCCGGCGGTTGCTGCGGTAACATTGGAAGCTTTGGGTGCAGCGGTGATTGGTTGCAATTGTTCCGGCGGGCCGGAAGAACTAAAACAAGTGGTTGCAGAGCTGGCATCTTATACTGCGCTTCCGCTGGTAGTACAGCCAAATGCCGGATTGCCGACATTGGTGGATGGCGCTGTGGCATATCCGCTGGATGCGAAAAATTTTGCTGATGCAATGGAGCAGTTCGTGCCATATCAAGTGGCATTTATGGGCGGCTGCTGTGGGACTACACCGGCGCATATTGGCGCACTGAAAGAAAAAATGTGCAGTACAGCAATTATCGACCGTGCAGTGCCTGTGCAGGGCTATTTATCCTGCCGTGACCATGTCGTAGCGTTGGGCGGCAATACATTGCCAAAAATGATTGGGGAACGCATCAACCCTACTGCCCGTAAGAAACTGGCGCAAGCATTGCGTGATAAAGCGTATGACCTGATTGAACACGATGCAGAAGCCCAGGTGGAAGCCGGTGCACATATTCTGGATGTCAATGTTGGGACACACGGCATTGATGAAGTGCAAGTGATGTCTGACATCGTGACTTTACTGCAGCAGAGCATCAGCGTACCTCTCTGCTT
>JAGARS010000167.1 GCA_017622155.1 Peptococcaceae bacterium | reverse complement strand
TTGTGATTACCATGTTTGTCATAATAGACCCCTCCTGCTGTAAGTAATTTGGTGGAATAAAATTTGCAAGGAAACTATTTCCTTATAATAATTATAGCATAAAGATAAGCAAAAGAAAAGAAACATATAAAAATATTTTTTGGATTGTGCAAATTTGCACATATGAACAGTAAAAGACTTTCTTTTTGTGTGCAAACTGGCTATAATAGAACATGACAAATACAACGATAACAGGAATGATATGCGAGAACGGATAACAGGAGTGAATCAATATGCCGGGATTGGTATTGGAGGGCGGAACATTCCGTCCTATTTTTAGTGCAGGGGTGATGGATGCCCTGCTGGATGAAGACATCATGTTTCCATATTGTATCGGGGTATCGGCCGGTATTACCGACGGGTTTTCCTATGCTTCTCGCCAAAAAGAGCGCAATCTGAAAATTCTGCAGCAGTATCGCAACGACAAACGCTATCTGGGTGCGGGAAACTTGCTAAAGAGCAAAAGCGTTTTTGGTGTGGAGTTTGTGTTTGAGGAAATACCAAACAATCTGCTTCCTTTTGACTGGGATACCTTTGCACAATACGAAGGGGATTTTCGCGTAGGTGTTACCAACGCGCGCACCGGGCAGCCGGAATATTTAGATGGCAAACTGCTGGACAAGCAAAACACTATGGTGAAAGCCACTTGCGCCATTCCGCTGGTATTTCCTGTGGTGAAGCTAAACGGAGAAGAATACTATGACGGCGGTATCTGTGACCCTATTCCGGTACGCAAAGCACAGGCTGATGGCCATGACAAGCTCTTGATTGTGCTGACGCGCCCCACAGATTATGTGAAAGAAGAGAGCAAGAGCAACAAACTTGCGGCCAAGCTTTTGCACAAAAAATATCCCAACCTGGTAGAGCCGCTGTTGACACGACATATTGCCTACAATGAAACAGTGGCATATTGTGATGAACTGGAGCGTCAGGGCAAAGCAGTTGTGCTGCGCCCGGCAGAGGAAGGGATTATCGACAGTTTTGAGAAAGATGTGCGCAAAATCGAGACAAGCTATCAATACGGATATGATTTGTGCAAACAGCGCATTGGGGAGATTCGCGCATTGTTTGCGTAAATTGTTGAATCCATGTTTGAATCAATAAAGGAAAGCTTCCATGACAGAAGTAAGGAGGACGGTATCATGCAGAATGATACAGAGCAAAATAAACGAGATACGAAAGAGCTGCTTTTACTGGTAAACCCAAAAGCGGGTAGAGCCGAAGTAAAGCACAATCTGATGGATATTGTGGATGTGCTGGTGAAAGCAGGGTGGCGAGTAGTGATTCGTACCACACAATATTCCGGTGAAGTAACGGATCTTATCAAAGCAGAGGGCAGCCGCTATACTATGGTGGTGTGCGCCGGCGGTGACGGCACATTAAACGAAGCGGTGCGCGGCTTGATAGAGCTGGATACACAGCCTGTGCTGGGGTATATTCCCGCAGGCACCACCAATGACTTTGCCACCAGTTTGAATCTGCCAAAAAATGATTTGCTGCATGCAGCAGAAATTGTGGCTGGCGGTACACCGTTTCGCTGTGATGCCGGGCTGTTTAACTTACGGCCATTTGTATATGTAGCGGCTTTTGGGATTTTTACCGAAGTCAGTTATTCCACACCGCAGCAGAGCAAAAATGCATTGGGGCATGCGGCATATATTTTAGAAGGCATCAAGTCTCTGGCAGATGTTAAAACCCATGAGCTGGTAATTGCCACCGACGGCGAAGTGATTAGCGGTGAGTTTGTATTCGGTATGGTGAGCAACTCTATCAGCGTAGGCGGGTTTAAAATGAACAGCAAGTCCAAAATAGAGATGAACGATGGGCTCCTGGAAGTGGTGCTGGTACGCAAACCGCGCAACCCGGCAGAACTGCAAGGCGCCATTGCAGCACTTTTGCGCAATGAGTTTACCGCACTCAACGACCACGGTGCGACATGTCTGTATGCATTCCGCACACAGAAGCTGCAAGTGTTCTCCAGAGAAGCGGTGCCATGGACACTGGATGGTGAATACGGGGGAGACCTGCAGAATGTCACAATCAGTGTAAAGCCGCAGGCTTATAGTATTATGGTAGAAGATATCAGGGAAGATGTTGTAGAGGCTTAAAACGCAAAATATAGAGCCTGAACAGGCAGAAATACTAACGGGACGCCGGGGACGTCGTCCCCTACAAATATCCATACGGGTATCATTGTAGGGGGCGATGTCCTCAGCGCCCCGTTTCTTTATGCCTATAAATTGTTTCACGTGAAACATTAGTAAATGCGGTTTATATGGAACCCGCCTTCTTCTAATGCTGCAATTACAGTGGCAATATGTTCATGCCCGTTGGTTTCAGCGGTTACTTCCAGCTGTACATGCTGTACGCGATCCAGTGCTTTGAACTGATTGTGTTCCAGCTTGATAACATTGGCTCTGTGGTCGCTTAAAATCTGTGCGATACGCAACAGCTGCCCCGGTGTATCCGGTAAATCTACAGTGAAGCACAATACTCTGCCGCGGGTTACAAGCCCGGAGTTGATGGTGGAGGAAATGGTCACCATATCAATATTGCCGCCGCTCACTACACAGGCTACATTTTTGTTGCGTGTGTTGAGCTTTTTGATTGCTGCCAGCGGCAATGCGCCTGCGGCTTCGGCAATGATTTTGTGCCGTTCCAGAAGCAGCAATACCGCTTCCATAATTTCGTCTTCCGTTACCTGAATGATACCGTCCAGATATTTGCTGCAGATATCCAGGCAGTTGGCACCTACTGTTTTTACAGCCACCCCTTCTGCCCCGGTCTGTACTTTATCCAGTGTCACCGGATGGCCTGCGTCCAATGCAGCCAGCATACTGGATGCCCCGACAGGCTCTACCCCAATTACCTGAATGTTTGGCTTGATTGCTTTGGCTGCCAGTGCAAGGCCGCTGATAAGGCCGCCGCCTCCTACCGGAGCCAGAATCACATCGATATCTTCTAAGTCTTCTAGTATTTCCAGTGCAATGGTGCCCTGCCCGCAGATGACATCGTAATCGTTGTACGGATGTACAAAGGTGTAGCCATGTTCTTCGGCCAGTTCTACGGCTTTGGCATAGGCTTCGTCGTAAATATTGCCGTGCAGTACGACTTCTGCGCCGTAGGATTTGGTGGAGTCCACTTTGATAAGCGGTGTCACCAGCGGCATTACGATGGTGGATTTGATACCCATGGTGGAGGCTGCCAGTGCTACCCCTTGTGCATGGTTTCCGGCTGAGGATGCAATAATGCCTTTTGCCCGTTCTTCTTCTGAAAGGTTTGCAATGCGATTGTATGCGCCGCGAATTTTAAATGAGCCGGTACGCTGTAGATTTTCCGGTTTGATATAAATACGGTTGCCGGTTTCTTTACTGAAAAATTCGCTGTATATTAAGTCTGTTTTACGAATCACGCCGTTTAAATTTTCGGCAGCTTTTTGAATATTTTCAAGGTGATTGATTTGTTCCAAATTCATTATATATCTGCTCCTTTGCGTGTGTTATCTTTGCATTATAACACTGCTGTAGACAGATGTCCACCGAAAATGCGATTGTTTTTCTTTTGTATTTTGTATTAAATATTGAAACCGCAAGGAAAATCTTTGCAAAAGGTTGACCTTGTGCAATTTGTAGGATAAAATAAGAAAGATAAGAAACTACGCTGTTGGCGTATATGATATACAAATTAGACTTGGAGGTGGCTCGAATGTTTACAGGAAGAAAAATTGTACTGCAGAAGCCAACGAAAGAAGATGCTCCGTATTTTCAGAAATGGTTTATGAATAAAGAATTCCGTCACTGGTATGATAGTTACATGAATGTTTCTCTGGACATGATTGAAGAAGATATTGCGAAAATGAAAGATGCAACAGATCCTGCTGCAGACCGTATCGATTTTGCGGTAAAAAATAAACGCAACGGGGAAACAATCGGTATTGCATCTATCAAGGATATTGACCGTCAGAACGGGCATGCAGAGATTGTACTGGGTATTGGCGATGAAGAAAACCGTCTGGCCGGCTTCGGGGTTGACTTGATGATTGTACTGGCAGATGTATTATTCCATCACTTCGGGTTTGAAAAATGTTACTGCAAAATCAATGACAACAACCGTTTGGGGCTGAAATCTGCTTTGAGTTTCGGTTTCACTGCAGAAGGCAAGCTGCGCAAACATACATTTATTGATGGGCAGTATGTTGACCAGTGGATTTTGGGCATTACCCGTGAAGAATACGAAAACCTCAGCATTGTACCAAGATGGAAGGCGCGCGCTTAAGCCATCCTCGTATGGTATTGCGCACATGTATACATTATACGCGCACAAATGTCTTTACTTT
>JAGARS010000166.1 GCA_017622155.1 Peptococcaceae bacterium | reverse complement strand
TTTGCAAATACAGATAAGATTAAGAATAAAAAGAATGTTGTTGAGATTGCGGTCAAATACATGCCCGCACCAACCGCCAGACCAATGGCTGCCACTACCCATAAAGAGGCCGCTGTAGTCAGCCCGCGCACTTTCCCTTTATCCTGAATGATTGCACCTGCACCTAAAAAGCCAATGCCGCTTACCACTTGCGCTGCAATACGGCCCGGGTCTGCATTATTCACGATGCCGTTTGGCATTGTGGAAATCATCATCGGCATAGAGATGGATACTATCATAAACATGCAGGAGCCTACAGTCACCAGTATGTGCGTGCGAAACCCGGCAGAGCGGTTTTTCCGTTCACGTTCCGCACCAATAATACCGCCTAAAAGCATGGCAAGCAAAAGGCGAAACAAAAAGACCAGCTCATACTGAAAAATCTCACCATAGTCAAAGCTAAACATCATTTATATCACACCCTGTCTCAATCAGGAAAAAATATAAGCAACGGTTTTTTCTACAACTTCATCCAATGCTACTACTTCATTATCTGCTTCCGTACGCAGTTTATATTCTACGGTACCTTCTTCAGCAGATTTTTTGCCGACTGTAATACGTACCGGATAGCCAATCAAATCGGCATCTTTGAATTTTACACCCGGACGTTCGTTGCGGTCATCCAGCATAACTTCCACACCGCGTTTCTGCAGTTCTGCATAAAGCTGCTCTGCAATCGCCATCTGTGCTTCGTCTTTTGCAGAAATCGGTACAACTACTACATGGTATGGCGCAATGGATTTTGGCCAGATAATACCGTTTTCATCGTTGTACTGTTCAACAGCTGCTGCCATTGTACGGCTTACACCAATCCCATAGCAGCCCATGTGCATTACCTGTTCTTTGCCGTTTTCGTCCAGATATTTTGCACCCAGTGCTTCACTGTATTTTGTGCCCAGTTTGAATACCTGACCTACTTCGATACCACGTGCAGAATCAGTTTTCTGACCGCATTTCGGGCATGGGTCTTCCTCGGTCATCATGCGCAAATCATAATAACCTGTTACTTCAAAGTCACGACCCGGATTTACATTGATAAAATGATATGCTTCTTCGTTGGCACCGCACACCAGGTTGGTCATCTGTTCTACTTCCAAATCAGCATAAATTTTTACATTATTCAAACCAACAGGGCCTAAAGAGCCAAATCCGCCACTGATTACTTTTGCCACTGCATCTTCTTCTGCCATTTCCAGAGACAGGCATGGATGTACGCGCTGTACTTTTACATCATTTACTTCGCGATCGCCACGTACCAGTACACAGATTACTTCATCATCTGCCTGGAAGAACAATGTTTTAATTGTTTTGTCAGCCGGTACATTCAGGAATGCAGATACTGCTTCGATGGTTTTAGAATCCGGTGTATATACTTTTTCCATTGCCAGTTCTGCTTCATCACCGGATTTTGGCTGTGGTGCAGGGCAAGGAGCGATTTCAATATTCGCCGCATAGCCGCAGTGGTCACAGAATACTACAGTATTTTCACCGATTTCAGCCAAAGCGGTAAATTCATGTGTCTGACTGTCACCGATGGCACCGCCGTCTGCTTCAATCGGACGGAACTTCAGACCGCAGCGGTTGAATACATTGGTATATGCCTGATACATATCCCAATATGCTTTATCCAAACCTTCCGGATCACGGTCAAAAGAATATAAATCTTTCATGATAAATTCACGGCTGCGGATTAAACCAAAACGCGGACGTTTTTCATCACGGTATTTATTCTGAATCTGGTACAGACGCAGCGGCAGCTGACGATAAGAATTTACTTCACTGTATACCAGATCGGTAATCAGTTCTTCGTGTGTAGGCCCCAGGCAGAACTGACGGTCATGACGGTCGGTTACTTTGAACATTTCCGGACCATACGCATGCCATCTGCCTGTTTCCAGCCACAGTTCTGCAGGCTGTACAATCGGCATTAACAGTTCCTGACCGCCGAATGCATCCATTTCTTCGCGCACGATGGTTTCGATTTTGGTTAAAACGCGTTTGCCCAGAGGCAGATAGTGATACAGCCCTGCCGCACTTTTGCGAATAAACCCTGCACGCAGCAAAAGCTGTGCACTGACAGTATCGGCATCAGCCGGATTATCACGTAATGTTGGAATTAAAGCGTTGCTCATTCTCATAATATTCTTACTCTCCCTAATATGTTATAGTTTATTTATTATATCTTGCTTATAAGAGCTTGTCCAGTTCTTCCTGAAAAGCTGACAATAATTGTTCTTCCGGTACTTTTTTAATAATTTCTCCTTTGCGGAAAATCAAACCTTCACCTTTGCCGCCTGCAATGCCAAGATCCGCCTCTCTGGCTTCACCCGGGCCATTTACGACACAGCCCATCACCGCAAGCTTCAACGGTTTGTCCACTTTGCTCACCATCTGATCTACCGCATCTACCAGCTGTTCTAAAGCAATCTGTGTACGTCCGCAAGTTGGACAGGAAATAATTTCTACCCCTTTTGGATACAAATCCAGTGAGCGCAAAATCTGTTTGGCTACCGGAATTTCCTGCAGCGGATTGCCTGTCAAAGATACACGAATGGTATCGCCAATCCCTTCCGCCAGTAAAGTGCCAATACCGATGGCAGATTTTACAATGCCATGTTTGGCATTTCCTGCTTCCGTCACACCTAAATGCAGCGGATATGGCACCTGTTCGGCCATCAGGCGATACGCTGCAATCATCAGCGGCACATCAGATGCTTTCAGAGAAATTTTAATTTGATCAAAATTCAAATCCTCAAGAATTCGTACATGGCGCAGGGCACTTTCCACCAGCGCCTCTGCTGTCGGATGCTGATATTTGGCCAGTAAATTTTTTTCTAAAGACCCTGCATTTACCCCTATACGAATAGGAATCTGCATAGCCTTTGCCTGACTCACCACTTCGCGCACTTTTTCTTCGCTTCCGATATTGCCCGGATTGATACGCAATGATGAAATGCCATTATCCATAGCCATCAATGCCAAGCGATGATTAAAGTGGATATCAGCAATCACAGGTACCGGGCTTTCGGCACAAATGATTTTCAATGCACTGGCCGCTTCTTCATCGGGTACTGCCACACGCACCATCTGACACCCTGCTTCCGCCAATTGACCAATCTGCGTCAGAGTTGCCTGTGCATCGCGGGTATCGGTATTGGTCATAGACTGAATACTTACCGGATAATCAGAGCCAATGCCAACACCGCCAATGGTAAAACTCGTTGTCTGTCTTCGTTTCCCACTATATTGCAACATGTTCACCTTCTCTATTGTTTCTCTGCATTCTGCATCAGCCAAATAGATTCATAACATCTTTGAATGTTACAACCAAAATCAATGTCATCAGGAATGCAAACCCAATCATATTTAAAAAGCCTTCTTTTTCCGGGGCAATCGGTTTGCCGCGTAAGCCTTCATACAGAAGCAGCAATACCTTGCTGCCGTCTAATGCAGGAATTGGCAGCATATTGATAATCCCCAGATTAATGGATAAAAGCGCAGCTAAATTAAATACATACAGCCAGCCCTGCTGCGTAGATTCATCAATAATGCGAATAATCCCTACCGGACCGGTCAATCCTTCTTCTTCGTCCATTACATTTATTTTACCGGTAAACAAATCACCCAGCACATCTACCATCATCACAGAGGTTTCCCAGGTAGCCTGTGCACCTAATGCAATCCCGCGAATCGGTCCCACAGCTTTGCGTTCTGCTGTGAGCGCATAAATACCCAGCATTGCTTTTGAGCCATCTTCGCTTAACTCCGGCTGAATTTCCATTGGAATTGTCATAACCAGGCCATCTTCATCCACACGTTCTACATCAACATGCATAGGACGGTCCACAGATGCCGGCCCGATTACAGCGGTCAATTCCGCCCAGGTATCCACTTCAATGCCGTCAACCTTTACAATAGTATCCCCCGGCAGCATACCGGCTTCGTGCGCAGGCCCGTTTTCCACCACGGCTGAAATCGTTGTACCCGGGTTTTCGATAGGAATGGCTTCACCGGCAACCATAAACATCAATGCAAAAATAACAACCGCACTCACCAGATTCATGAAACTCCCCGCAGCAGCAAAAATAATGCGCTGCCACACAGGTCTGTTTTGATATCTGCGCTCTGCCGGTATATCTTGAGGCACTTCGATACCGCTGCGTTCCTCTTCCTCCACATCTTCGCCAAGTACACGCACAAAGCCGCCTAACGGCAGGAGACGCAAAGAATACTTGGTTTCGCCAATCTGCTTGGCAAATACCAGAGGCCCCATACCAATGCTAAACTCCTGTACATACATGCCGGAAAGCTTCGCTGTGATAAAATGCCCGAATTCATGGGCACTTACCAAAAGGGCAAATATAATAATCGCCACAATTGCTGTTAACATACGTTTCTGCTCCTTTATGCCATACTGCAATGGCACATCAAAATTTATATCGTTTCAAACCTTATTTTTTGTGGTTTTTCACAAACAGCTCCGCCTGATTGCGCGCCCAGCGGTCGATTTCTAACAAATGCGCAAAACTTTCAATTTCTACCGGGTTGTGCTGCTCTACTACCCAGCCAACCAGTGCAGGAATATCCATAAAGCCAATTTGTTCTTTCAAAAATGCCGCTACTGCAATTTCGTTGGCACCGTTTAATACAGCCGGTGCAGATTTGCCTGTACGCCCGGCCTGAAATGCCAGTGCCAGTGCAGGGAATTTGTCGTAATCAGGGTCAAAGAATTCCAGCCCTGCCAGTTTGGTAAAATCAAGTTTTGGGAATGGATTTGCCGCACGTTCCGGCCATGTCAGCGCATACTGAATCGGGATGCGCATATCTGCCTTGCCCAAATGCGCCAGCACAGTACCATCACCATACTCTACCATAGAGTGAATAATACTCTGCGGATGCACCAGCACTTGAATATTGTCATAATCCACACCAAACAGCCAGTTGGCCTCGATTACTTCCAGCCCTTTGTTCATCAGTGTAGCCGAATCGATGGTAATCTTCTGCCCCATGCTCCAGTTTGGATGTTTCAGAGCCTGTGCAGGTGTTACCTGATACAGCGCTTCTTTATCCCATGTGCGGAATGGACCGCCGGAAGCTGTCAGCAGAATTTTGTTTAAGCATTTGCTCCCCGGCTCAATACACTGGAAAATTGCCGAGTGTTCGCTATCTACCGGCAGAATTTTGGCACCGCTTTTCTGCTGTGCTTTGCGTACCAAATCGCCCCCTGCCACCAGTGTTTCCTTATTGGCAAGTGCTAAATCAATACCCATTTCCAAAGCTTTCAGCGTTGGCTCAATCCCTGCAGCCCCGCTCATAGCACCTACCAGCATATCAATCTGATAGGTATCCAGTGCAGAAAGTACCCCTTGCATACCGCACAGTACCGCACAGCCGGGATCACGATTTTCCTGTTTCAGTTTTTCATAAGCAGTCGGTTCTGTCACTACAATACAGGCCGGGTGATACTTTTCCGCCTGCTGCAGCAACAGCTGCCAGTTGCTGTGCCCTGCTAAAATTACTACTTCAAACTGCCCCGGAAATGCATCTACCACCTGCAGTGTCTGTGTACCGATAGAGCCTGTAGCTCCCAATATCGCTAATCGTTTCATGTTATCTGCCTCCTGTTAGAACACAAACCATACGCCGAATCCTGCAAACTGATCCAAAAACTGAGCCAGCAGAATACAATAATACATCATCGGTGCCGCCAGCATTACACTGTCGAAACGGTCCAGAATACCGCCATGCCCCGGCAGCAGTTTGCCGGAGTCTTTCACACCATAATAACGTTTAATTAAGCTTTCCATCAAATCGCCAATAAGTCCGATGATGGCTACCGCCACACCAATCAAAATCACTGTCGCGCCATGCATCAAACCAAAATACATATTCAGAAGATACAAGGCAATACAGGTAACCACAATACCGCCAATAGCACCTTCTACACTTTTTTTCGGACTGATTTCACCCCACGGACGACGTTTGCCAAACGTAATGCCAATAAAATATGCACCGGTATCGTTGGCCCACATTGCTACAAATGCAAAAAACACCAGCACACGGCCGTCCGGCATCCCGCCCAGAAGAATCAGGTGCGATAACGTCCACCCGACATAAATGAGCCCCAGAAAATTAACTGCAATATCCTCGACCCCAAAAGCCGGGAATTTGAATACTGCATAGCCGAACACCATGCAGAATGTTACCAGTATGCCCAGTGTCACCCAGTTTGAAACATGAAGATAACTGCATGCCAGCATCACCCACACACCGAGCAGAATCGGTACAAAAAGCACCTGATGTTTGGTTTTCGCCATAGCGCAGAACTCATGCACGCCAATGGTGGCCAGCACAGCTACCATCGCAGCAAAAGGCGCTCCGCCCAGATACATAAATATTAACAGCACCGGCACAAATACCAGCGCCGAAAGAATTCTCTGTTTCAATCAAATACACTCCTTTATTTCCCTACACCGCCATAACGTCTGTCACGGTTCTGATACTCCCATACCGCCTGCCATAAATCCTCTTTTTTGAAATCAGGCCACAGCGTATTGGTAATCCAGAACTCACTGTATGCAACCTGCCACAAAAGGAAATTGCTGATTCTGAGCTCCCCGGAGGAACGAATCACCAAATCCGGATCCGGCTGCCCTGCCGTATACAGATACTTTGAAAACAAATCCTCGGTGATATCATCAATCTGCAATTCATGGGATTGCACCGCTTCACAGATTGCCTTTGCAGCGCGGAGAATCTCCTGCCGCCCGCCATAATTGAGTGCAACATTAAAAATAATATGAGAATTGTTTTTTGTCTTTTCTTTTGCATAAGAAATACTCTGCAATGCCTTTGGGGTCAGCGCACTGATATCCCCAATTGGATTCACACGCACACCTTTTTCGTCCAGATAGTCAATCTCTTTGTCGATAAACTCGGCAATCAGCTCCATCAGCGTATTGACTTCCTCCTGCGGCCGTCTCCAGTTTTCTGTAGAAAAGGCATACACAGTCAAGTAGCCTACACCCAGTTCATCCAATGCAATAATTGTATTTTTCAGTGCCTGCACACCCACACGATGACCGGCCGCCCGCATCAAGCCCTTGCTTTTTGCCCATCGGCCATTGCCGTCCATAATAATTGCGGTATGCTGCGGCATCGGTTTCTCTTTTAGCTGTTCCAGCGTAATTTTCATAGAAAGTCTCCCTTTGCTCTGTAAAATATCATCTTACAGAAAATTCACAGATATATTTATTATAAACTTTTTACACTTATAAAGCAAGATTTTCCGCCAATACAAGAGAAATATGCTATAATAAATTGCAGATTCGCAGCTTAATGATACAATTGATACCATATTCCGCATCACAATGGAGGATTATCATGAAAAACAGAATCATTCCCATATTATATTCCATCGCTTCGTTTATTTTGATTGTCACCTGCGCCATTGCTGTGCCAATCTACTGCCGGCCATTTTATTTCTGGCATATCGAAGCACTTAATCTGGAGAAAAGCGGATACAGTGCAGCACAAATCAAAGAAGCCTACAACGAAATTCTCGATTATCTCACACTGCCCGGCGGCACATTTCACGCAGGGGACTTTCCATTTACAGAAAGCGGCGCCGCGCACTTTGCCGACTGCAAAGTGCTGTTTACCATCAATGCTCTACTGCTGATTCTTTCTGCTGTGTTTATCCTTGCAGTGCTCGTGCTGAAAAAACAGCACCGCATCCAGACACTCTACATCGGCCCATTTCACGCCGCATTCTATGCAGCCGTTCTTTGTATCGGTCTGATTGTGCTGGTGGCCATACTGGCAAGCATGGACTTCTACGCAGCATTTGTCATATTCCATTCTATTTTCTTTCCCGGAAAAGAGAACTGGATTCTAAACTATCGCACCGACCCTATTATCAATGTCATGCCGCAGGATTTCTTCATGCATTGTGCCATATTAATCGGCGCATGTATTGTCATCATCTCTCTGGTGATTATCATTTGGCAGGTTGTACAATATCGAAAACGTAAATGAAAACAAAAAGGGAGCTTCACAGCTCCCTTTTTGTTTGATTATATTTTATTGTTTACCTGTCACTTTACCCCGTAATTGTCCACAAGCGCCGTCGATGTCTGTACCTTTTTCTTCGCGCACGCTGGCATTGAGCCCTGCGTTTTGCAATGCTTTCACAAATGCGGCTACTTGTTTGCGGTCCGGTCTGCTAAACTGTGCAGTGTTGGCCACAGGGTTTACCGGTATGATATTCAGGTGACAATCCAGCCCTTTGAGCAATGCTTTCAGCTGTGCCACATGTTCCGGCTGATCGTTAAATCCGGCAATCAGTGCATATTCAAAAGTGATGCGGTTTCTAGTCTGTTTTTGATAATACCGACAGGCATCCATCAGTTCATGAAGGGGATAACGGTTATTCACTGGCATTACACCGGAGCGCAGCGCGTCATTTGGTGCATGCAGTGATACTGCCAGCACCATATCCAGCTTTTTATCGGCAAAAGCTTTCATCTGCGGCACGACTCCGCAGGTAGATACTGTCATACGGCGAATGCTGATCTGCTGGCCTTGCGGGTCGTTCAGCAGCGCCACAGCTTTTAGCACATTGTCTAAATTGAGCATTGGCTCGCCCATGCCCATGAGCACTACATTACCTACCGGCAGAGTATCGCCTTCCTCTATAAGCTGATGGTTTACTGCATATACCTGGCTCACGATTTCACCGGCAGTTAAATTGCGCACAAATCCACCCTGCCCGGTAGCGCAGAAGGTACACCCCATAGCACAGCCTACCTGGCTGGAGATACATAAAGTATTGCGCTGTTTGCTCATATCGCCTCGATAACGCATCAGCACACATTCGATATAATTGCCATCGGCGAGCTGAAACAGAAATTTTTCAGTACCGTCTTTGGATACCTGTTTGCGTTCCAGCTGCATAGCGGTAATTTCGCACTGTTCGTTTAATTGCGCCAAAAGGCCTTTGCCAAGGTTGTGCATATCATCAATATGCTGTACCTGTTTTTCATGCACCCAGCCAAACAGCTGCTTGGCACGAAAAGCCGGCTGACCCAGTTCTTTCAGGAGCGCTGTCATGTCGTCTATGCCCATACTGCGCAGGTCTTTTTTTACCCTTTCGCTCATCATACGTCCTCCTTGCGCACCATACGGGCAATGAAAAACCCGTCCATGTCATCTGCAAACGGCAAAAACTGTACATAGCCGTTGGTTTCTTTGTCCATATTCAGCCAGCAGTCAGTAATGGTGTTGTCTGCTTCATATTCCGGATGACACGCTAAAAACTGCTCCACCATATCCTGATTTTCTTCCGGCGTAATGGTACATGTGCTGTAAATCAATGTACCGCCCGGTACTACCAGCTGCGCTGCTTCTTCCAGTATACGTTTCTGAATACCGCATAATCCTGCAATGTCTTCTGATTCTTTGCTCCATCGGGCATCGGCACGTCGCCCCAGTACCCCTAATCCGGAACATGGCACATCGCACACAATCACATCAAATGGCTCCTGCCATCTGCGGGTAAGCACGGTGCCATCCTGCTCCACAGTTTTAATATTGGTAATACCCAGGCGTTTGCAGTTTTCTTCAATAAGTTCCAAACGATGCTTGTGAATATCGCAGGCAAAAATGCTGCCTGTATTTTTCATCAGCTGAGCCATATGGGTGCTTTTGCCGCCCGGAGCACTGCATACATCCAGTATGCGCACATCTTTATCCGGCTCTGCCGCCAGTGCTACCAGCATGGAGCTTTCGTCCTGCACAGTGAAAAGCCCTTGCTGAAACGCTTTCAGCTGATGCAGATTTACTGCAGAATGAATCTGCAACCCTTCCGGTGTATAGCGGCTTTCGCTTACAACAATACCTTCCTGCTCCAGCTGTGTTTTCAATGCTTCACGACTTATTTTCAGCGTGTTGGTGCGAATCCACAATGGCGCAGGCTGATTATAGTACTGCAGCAGTTTTTCGGTATCTGCCATACCGTATTGGCGCACAAATCGTTCTACCATCCACTGCGGGAAAGAATATTCCACGCACAGATACTCTACCGGCTGTTTTGTTTTGTCCGGCCACTGCATCGTATCTTTGCCGCGCAGATAATTGCGCAGCACCGCATTGACAAATTTGTCACTGCGGCCATATTTTTTGGCCAGTTTTACCGACTCATCCACTGCAGCAGAGTCCGGCACTTTATCCAGAAACATAATCTGATACAGCGCCATGCGCAGATTGTTGCGCGTCCAATGATCCATTTTCTTTACTTTTGTCTTGGCAAATTGATTTAAAACATAGTCCAGTTTTCCTCTGTATTTTACCGAACCATATACAATTTCCGTAATGAGCCCTCTGTCGCGAGGGTCCAGGTCTTTACATGAAAAAAGGGCTTTATCCAAAGCCAGATTGGCATAAGCCCCTTCTTCATTCACTTGAAACAATATTTTTAATGCCAGTTCCCGGCTATTGTGCTTACTCATCGTGATTCCCCAATCCTGCAATCACTACCAGACGCAATAACTGCATAACAGCCATCAGTGCTGCTGCCAGATAAGTCATTGCTGCAGCGCTTAATACTTTTTTGGTACCGTCCAGCTCGGAAGCATCCAGAATTCCTTCACTGCCCAGAGTAGCAATGGCACGACGGCTGGCATTGAATTCTACCGGCAGGGTCACCAATTGGAAAAATACAATCGCTGCAAACAGCATAATCCCGAAACTTATCAGTGCTTCACTGCTCATAAACAGACCGATGAAAAACAGCGGAACTGCCGCATAAGAGCCAAACTGCGTCACAGGAATGATGGTGTTGCGCGCATACAATGGCAGATAGCCTGTATCGTGCTGTACCGCATGACCTACTTCATGCGCTGCCACACCTAATGCAGCCAGAGAAGTGCCGTGATACACATCCGGTGACAAACGCACTACACGGGTACGTGGGTCATAATGGTCACTGAGATGACCGCCCACACGTTCAATCGGAATATCATGCAGTCCATTCATATTTAGAATATAGCGAGCAACATCGGCACCGGTTAATCCGCGCTTGGATGGAATCTGAGAATATTTATTGTAGGTGCTGTTGATTTTCAGCTGTGCATACCCTGTCAAAAGCAGCGCCGGCAGCAAAATCATCATGGTTGGATCCCACATATAAAACATAAAAAAGCCTCCTAATTATTCAATAAACTCCGACAGAGCCTGACGAACTTTACAGATAGGCACTGTGGTGTTGTAACAAGGCCCATTTGGCCGTTCATTCAGCACACCCACCACCGGAATGCGCTGTGCGTTCATATCTTTGATACCACTGGTTAAATCTCGCTCACAGGCGATAGCTACAATGGCTTTCGGGTTGTATTCTTTGGCCAGTTTACGGGCAAATGTGCCTCCGCTAGCCACTACCAGATGCACGCCTGTTTCCTCTGCAATTTCCAGAAGACCTGC
>JAGARS010000165.1 GCA_017622155.1 Peptococcaceae bacterium | reverse complement strand
CGTACGGTGCAGCTGATACTGACGCTGCTGTTTGCAGCTGTCTTTGTCTACGGCGCAATTAATCTGTACGGCATCTGGCAGGAATATCGGGAAAGCGAAATGCTGTATCAAAATGCACAGGATGAATTTCTGACAGCGGTAGAGGATCCGGTAGAAGTGCCGGATGAAAACAAACTGGCTGATGCAAAACTGGATTTTGCTGTAGATTTTGCCGGCCTGCATGCGGTGAACGAAGATGTGGCCGGATGGATTTGGATGCAGGACACCGTTGTCAATTATCCGGTACTGCACAGCAAGAAAAACAATGATGAATATTTGTACACCACTTATGATGGCAAGCAAAACAGCTCCGGCAGTATTTTTGCCGATTATCGCAATAATGCCGGCTTTGTCGATGACAACACCGTGCTGTACGGGCACAATATGAAAAACGGCAGTATGTTTGCATTTTTGAAAAAAATGACCGGGCAGGAATACTACGATACGCATAAAGAGTTTTATATACTGACACCGGAAGGCAATCGCCGTTATGAGATTATTTCGGTGTTTCAGGTAGATGCGCTGAGCAGTTTGTATGATCGGCAGTTTGAAACCGCCGAGGACAAACAGGAGTGGCTGAATCGTGTTTTGCAAAAATCCGCCATATTGTCGCCGTTCAGTGCCAGCATAGAAGATACATTTGTAATGCTCTCCACCTGTGTGTCCGGTGATGATTTACGCGCCCGCATTGTAGCGGTAGGGCGATTAGCGGAAGTAGAAGAAGTTTATCAGGGGCAGTAAACAAAGAAGTATAATATAAACAAAAATAGAAGCCTGTGGATTTACAACTTGTGTATTGTAAATCTGCAGGCTTTGCTGTTTTCTGTAGAAGAATCTATTTTTAATATACCAGAAACTGATTGCGCATAGAACGCACTTCTGCTTCTTTGCTGTTGCGGTCTTGCTCTGCATACAATTCAGACATTTTTGTAAACAGGGTACGAACTGCATCCAGTGTAACTGTGGAGGCGTGAGATAAACTGCCCCGAGCCGGATATGCCAGAAACATTGTAAGTTTCATATTGGTATCTGCCATTGGCACAGGGATAATCATGCCGGAAGTGACATAAATGTCATCGTAAGCCATCAGCCGCGGCAGTGTTGCATATGCCAGACCTTTGGACACCGCCTTTTTGATGCTGGCGCGGTCGGTAAAACTGTAGGTGTCATTGTTGATTTCCGTTTCCGGAGCATCGCCGGTGGTGATACAATCATAGCTGTCCATCATCACATGGTCGTTGTATACCGCTCCCGGAATGCCATGTTCCTGCAATTCGGGAAATGTCACTTTGGATTTGCGTGCCAGCGGGTGATTGCGCGGCAGAAAACAAATCATTTTATCCTCGAATACCGGCTCTACAGCAAACCCGTTTTTGTTGGCTTCCTGCAGAATTTGTTCTTTGGTGCTTGGCTGATAGCAACCGATGGCCATGTCTGCTGTGCCGCTGATCAATGCCGGCAGGATTTTGCACGGGCGCAGCTCCAGAATATTTAAATTGATAAATGGGTAATCGCGATGCAGCTGCTGAATCAAATCTATCATCAGTGAATTGCAGAAAACAGGTACAGCTGCCACGTTGATGGTAACAGAGACTGCGTTTTCCGGATCGGATAATTCTTTTATCTGTTCAAGCTGAAATACAATATCCTCAGCAATATGCAATAACGCCTCACCTTTTTCTGTGAGTGCCACACCGGCTGTAGAGCGCTTGAAAATCTGAAAGCCAAGTTCCGCTTCCAGGCCCTGAATAGCAGTGCTTAGAGAAGGCTGCGTGATAAAAAGCTTTTTGGAAGCTTTGGACATGGATTTGCATCGTGCAATCTCTACAATGTATTGGAAATGTTCTAAACGCATATTCTTCCTCCTCTATGATGCATCGCATAAGGAACATCTTTACTGCATGCTTTCATTATAAGGTGAATGCATAGAAAAAACAATTGAAAAAATTTTTTCTTGCAAAATATTTTTAACTGTATGAAAAACTGCGTCGATAAAAGTTACGCGGCGGCTGTAAGGATAGCCTTGTACAGGGGTATTGAGAATGACAATAGGGGGGTATAGACAGTTTAAAATTGTCAAAAGAAAATAAATTGATATAATTATAATTAGCAACAATAATATATACAAAAGGAGAGATTTTCACTATGGAAACCATTACTTACGAAAGAATCCCGCACATTATTGAACGTCAGTATGCCGCTGAACAGGCATTTCTGGCTGAATTTGAAGCAGGCAGCTACACACTGGCAAATCCGCTGGTAAAACTGAACCCTTATGAATTCTGTCCGCTGACAGCAGTGGTACTGTTTGAAACCCCTGCTGCAAGCGAAGCGACCATTACAGTACTGGGTAAAGAAGCAGAAGGCAACATCACTCACAGATTCCCTGCAAGCAAAAAACACATTCTGCCAATCTATGGCTTATATGCAGATTATGAAAACACTGTAGAAATCGTACTGGCAAACGGTGAAAAATCTGTTATCAAAATTCAGACAGAGCCTTTGATGGACGGTGTGCCTCTGGCTACCAAAATGGAAACAACCAAAGAATACATGGGTGATAATCTGATTTTCTTAACAGCTGCTATGCGTTCCTTCCCTGTAGGCTATGACTACAAAGGGGATTTGCGCTGGTATGCAAGTGTAAACTTTGCATTCGACTGCAAACGTATGCCAAACGGTCATATTTTAATCGGTACCGAGCGTCTGGTAAAAATGCCATACTTCACAACCGGTATCTATGAAATGGCATTCAGCGGTAAAGTATTCAAAGAATATGCAAACCCAATTGGCGGTTATCATCATGACCAGTTTGTAATGGAAGACGGCAATATTCTGATGCTGTGCTTCGATATGTTCTCCGGCACAGTAGAAGACGTATGCGTACTGCTGGACAAAGATACAGGCGAAGTACTGCGCAAATGGGACTACAAAGATGTACTGCCACAGTATCCAACAGCAGGTTCCGGCAGCCAGGATGCACACGACTGGTTCCACAACAACGCTGTATGGTATGACAAGAAAACCAACAGCCTGACATTATCCGGCCGTCATCAGGATGCAGTTATCAACCTGGATTATGAACTGGATGAAAACGG
>JAGARS010000164.1 GCA_017622155.1 Peptococcaceae bacterium | reverse complement strand
GCTTTGGCGGTAGTAGGTTATGGCAATATCAGTGCATTGTTCTCCAGCGGGATTAGCTACTATGTAATCCCAATCACATTGCTCGGTTTCATGTTCGCAGCAGCTGCCGGGAAAACAGGCCTGAACACTTGGTTTGGTGAATGGCTGATGAGCTTGAAAATTATCGTTGGTCGTCCATACGCTCTGATTTTAGTATTATTGCTGGGTATGGAAATGTTAACTATGATGAATGCCGGTTATGTTGGTCTGTTCATGGTATGGGGGATTGCAGTATCTATCGCTGAACAGGCAGGTCTGCCAAAGCGTAACCCATTTATTTGCTTTATGATTCCTGCAATTCTGGTTATTTTCGTTATGTCCGGCTTTATTCTGCCGTTCCTGCCATCTTCCGTAATGTACATGTCCTTCTTTACACAGGGTATGGGCACAGCTATTCCGGAATTACCATACATGATTTGGCAGCTGATTATTGTAAACTGCTATGTATTGGTTGTAATGGCAGCAGCAAAATTCGTATTCAGAATTGATATGAGTGCGATCAAAGTAGCGTTAGAAAGTTACGAAGGTAAAAAATGTCCGAAAATGGACAAATACCAGAGATTCGGTTTTATTGTATTAGTAGCGTTCCTGGCTTCCATGATTAGTTCTATGATTCTGCCTGCAACCTGGCCAATCATCGCTGTAATCAAAAAATTAGGCGTTCTGGGCATGATGTGTCTGTTCATGGTAATCTTCTTCTGCTATAGAAAAGAAGACGGTACACATCTGGTAACTGTAAACGATGCAGCGAATGGCATCGGTTGGGATGTTGTTTGGCTGTTAATCGCTACCACACCACTGGCGGCAGCATTCCAGGCAGAGGCTTGCGGTATTCTGCCTACTATCATGGGTACTTTAACACCAATGCTGATGGGTATGAGCCCTGCAATCTTTATTATTGCTTGCTCTTTCTTCATCGGTGTAGGATCTCAGTTTATCCACAACCTGATTTTAATCGTAGTATTTGTTCCACTGCTAGTACCAATGTGTGCACAGATGGGCGGTAACCCATATGCATGTTATCTGGCAATCTACGCAGCAGCACAGGCTGCTTATATGACACCTGCAGCAAGTATGACAGCAGCATTTATTTTCGGTCATCCATCGCTGGAACCAAGAGATGGTTATATCAATGGTGCGATGCACTTTGTACTGTCTCTGCTGGTAGTATATGTAATTGGTTTGCCTGCAGCAAATATCCTGTTCCCAGTTTAATTTAAATGTTTAAGTGAAATCTTAAGCTGCTGACAATTGAATACAGTGGCTTAAGATTTTTTTTATACAAGTAACATAAATCTATTGAAAAAAGAAAGGTGTGTATCAAAAATGAACAACAAAGTATTGGTATTAGGTGTTGACGGTCTGGATCCTAGATTAACAAAAAAATATATGGAAAAAGGATCTATGCCGAATTTCGTTGAGTTTATGAAACGTGGTTCTGCCCGAGAGGACTTAGTAATGTTAGGCGCGATGCCAACTATTACACCGCCAATGTGGACTACTCTGGCTACAGGTGCTTATGCGGGCACTCATGGCATTACTGACTTCTGGAATCCGCATCCGGATAAATTGGATACATTGTGGTATTCCTTTGATTCTACACATTGTAAAGCAGAACCTTTATGGAATGTATTTGCTGAAGCAGGCAAGAAAACACTGGTATTCCATTGGCCTGGCTCTTCCTGGCCTCCAACATCCGACAGCCCAAATCTGCATGTTGTAGACGGTACTCAGCCATCCAACATCAACATTGCTGTAGGTACTGCTGAGTGGGGACAGTGGATTGAAGCTTCCGAAACAATTGTTGAAGAACATATTGCTGAAAAAGAAGCTGATGATTCCGGCGCAGGTTGTGTAATTTCTGATCTGGAAATGGAAGAAGAATTAGATGGCAGCCAGAATGGTCTGGACATGTCTCTGAAACTGAAAGAATTGACCAACATGATTATGAATGAACATGAAGGGGAATGTGCCGGCGTTGCAAAACCAACTCTGGACGAAATAAAAAATACTTTGCCAATTAAGGCTGCAACCGGTTGGGCGAATGCTCCGGAAGGTGCAAAAGAATTTGCTATCCCTGTAAGCAATGGCATGGAACGTCGTCCGGCATTGATTATTCCAAATGCAGATGGCGTATACGACACAGTTGCAATCTATAAATCCAAGAAAAGTGAAGAGCCAATCGTTGTATTAGACCAGATTCAGGTTGTAGTAAACGATATTATGGACACTGTAACTAAAGGTGGCAAAAAAGTTGATGTTGCACGTCAGGCTATTCTGATTGAATTAGCTGCTGATGGTTCTCGTGTAGAATTGTGGTGGGGTAATGCTATGGAAGCAGCAAACGATATGCTGTTCCATCCGAAATCTTTGTTAACACAGATGCGTGAAAATGTAGGTGAAATCCGCAGTGTATCTATGCTGATTGGTGAAACACCAAAATGTGCAAACACTATTTTCGCTCCATTGTGGGAATCTTATTCTGAATGGCAGGCAAATTGCATGAATTATCTGATGGAAGCAAACGAATACGAAGTTGTATTCTCTCATCTGCATAATGTAGATATCGCGGGTCATACTTTCTGGGAACTGGCAAAATATCGTCCAAATAAAGATTTTTATGATGAAACATTATTCCAGGATGTTATGGAACGTTTCTATGTAGATACAGACGTATATCTGGGTCGTTTTATGCATTTGCTGGATAAAGGTTGGGATATCATTATCACATCTGACCACGGTTTGGTTTGTGCGGAAGAAGATGAACCGGCGGTTCCGATCGGCGACCCATTTGGTGTAAACATCAAAGTAATGGAAGAATTGGGCTATACCGTAATGAAGAAAGATGAAAACGGCAACAGTTTACGTGAAATCGACTGGAGCAAAACTACGGCTGTGGCACAGCGCGGTATTTATATTTATATCAACCTGAAAGGCCGTAACCCTGAAGGTATCGTTGATCCTGCTGATCAGTACGAACTGGAACGCAAAATTATTGATGACCTGTATGCATACAGATGGAACGGCAAACGTATCGTTTCTATCGCATTGCGCAGAAAAGAAGCAGCACATTTCGGTCTGGATAGCGACAGATGCGGTGATATTGTTTACTTCAATGAAGAAGGATTCAACCGCATTCACGGTGATTCCATTTCTACATTCCATGGTTATACCGATACCTCTGTATCGCCTATTTTCATGGCAGCAGGTCCAAACATTAAAGCCGGCTATGTAACTGATCGTGTAATTCGTGAGGTTGACGTAGCACCTACAGTAGCTGTACTGGGCGGCGTAAGAATGCCTGCACAATGTGAAGGTGCTCCGGTATATCAGATTTTTGAAAAATAAGATTGTACTGTGAAAGCATGAATATTTGATGTAGTATTTCGATACCGGCATATAACAATTTGATTTATATGCCAGTATTTTTAACATACTGAAATTAAGGAGGTTTTTGTAATGGCAGAAAGAAAAGCACATGCACAAAAAGTAATGGTATTAGGGGTTGACGGTTTAGACCCTCGTTTCTCCCGCAGAATGATTAATGAAGGCAAAATGCCGAACTTGGCAAAAATTGTAGAGCGCGGTGCTTGCCGTGAAGACTTAGTATTATTAGGCGGTCATCCAACCATCACACCGCCAATGTGGACCACACTGGCAACAGGCTGTTATGCAAATGTACACGGTATTACTGGTTTTTACAGACAGCATCCGGAAGATTTATCTGCAGTTACTTATGCATTAGATTCTCGTCTGTGTAAAGCAGAACAGGTATGGAACTGTACTGCAGAAGCAGGTAAAAAAACTCTGGTATTTCATTGGCCTGGTTCTAGCTGGCCACCAAGCAGCGATAGCGAAAATCTGTTTGTAATCGACGGGACATCTCCTGGTTCTCTTGGTATGGCGACTTCTCAGAGAGATGGCGGTTCTTTATTTGCAGCTTCTGTAAAAGTAAAAGAACCAAAATACATTAGCAATGCTGACCCTAACGTAGTAGCGGTATGTGTTATGGAAGAATTACCTGAAAGCAGCAAAGATGCAGAATGGAGTTTTGAAGATTGCGGCTTTAACGATAAAATGAGCGTATGCTTTGATTTTGGTGGAAACAGCAGCGGACGTCCACAGACAGATGTTGTACAAAGCTATATCAAACCGGCATCCGGTTGGGCATTTGATGTGCCTGCAGATGCAAATGAAACCTCTATTTTGCTGAGCCGCGGTCTGATTCGCCGCCCTGCATTGATTCTGAAAGGGGAAGACGGAAAATATGACACGGTAGTAATCTACAAAAACAAAAAAGAATCTGCACCAATCGTTGAACTGAAACTGGGTGTTGTAACCGGTAACATCATTGATGACGGTTATGATAAGAACGATGAAAAATTCACTGTAGTACGCACTATGAAACTGCTGGATGTAGCAGATGACGGCAGCTGGATTAAAATCTGGATTTCTGCAGCAATGGATATTAATGTATATGATACATGGCATCCGCAGAGAATGTACGACTATGTAAAAGAAGTTGCCGGCCCGACACCTCCAACAGCAAATATTTATGAGCTGACTGAAGAAATGCACGGCTGTATGATGGCTGGATGGGAAATCACCATCGACTGGCAGATTAAAGCAATGCATGAAATTATCAAGCGGGAAGGCATTGAAGTGGTATTCTCCCATATGCATAATGTGGACTTGCTAAACCACACATCTATCAGTCTGCTTGCAGAAGGAACAGTGAAGATGTATCAGCAATATGGTATGACAGAACTGGAACAGCCTGCAATTTTGAAATGGCAAGAAGATTTGTACACCATGACAGATAACTATCTGGGTGCATTCCTGCATTATTTGGATGAAGGCTGGACCATTATTGTCACCTCCGACCATGCACAGGTATCACCTGAACACGGTTTCTATACACCATTAGGTTGCATTATCGGTTATACGATTCAGCTGTTCAAAGAATGGGGTTACCTCGCAATGCTGAAAGATGCCGACGGCAACGAAATTCGTGAAGTTGACTGGAGTAAAACAAAAGCAATTACCAACCGTTCCAACGACGTATGGATTAACCTGAAAGGGCGCAATACCCATGTACAGTCTGACGGCACTGTAGTAGAAGGGATTGTAGACCCGGCAGATAAATACGAACTGGAAGAAGAAATTATGACCAAAATGTATGAACACAAACATCCTGTAACCGGTAAACGTGTTGTTCAGTTGGCTGTGCGCAACAAAGATGCCGTTCACTTTGGTCTGGGCGGTCCAGAATGCGGTGATATCGTATACTTCTTGGCAGAAGGCTATAATGGCGACCACGGTGACAGCTTATCTACCGCTTATGGTGTAGAAGATACATCTGTATCTCCAATCTTTGTAGGTGCCGGCCCTGGCTTCAAAGAAGGCTTCTATACAGATCGTATCATTCGTCAGATTGACTTTGCACCAACAATCTCTGCTCTGTTGGGGATTAGAATGCCTGCACAGTGTGAAGGTGCTCCTGCATATCAGATTCTGGATTGGGAATTCTAGTCCACCGTATTATGTAGAAAGCTGTGGTTAGGGGGATGCCTAACTGCAGCTTTCTTTTTGTAAGGAGGAGTTCTTATGCTGCAGATTCGTTATCAAAATCAAATTTATCAATTTATACCTCATGACAATATTAAATTAAAAAATGAAGGAACTTACGGTAATGGAAGTATTGATTGGGCTCCTAGAGGTTTATCTTTAGATCAAATAGCAGCACAGGTAGGTGTACTTCAGCCTATTGCAGCTAGAATTAACAAAAAAATCGTTCCATTGGATACGTTCATTACAAAAAATTGTGAAGTGGAATTTATTACGTTATCTGATGCAGAAGGTCAAATGATGCTTCGACGTACCGGCATATTTCTATTAAATTATGCAGCAATGCAGGTGTTTCCGTCAGATTATCAACTAATAGAGAGCAATATGTTAAGCCAATATACTGTTTATACTGATTTTATATTACCGGAAGCTGCATGTATTACGGATGCTGATTTAGAATCGATACAAAATGTGATTATTAAAATACTACAGGAGGATACAAAAATTGTAGCCAAAAAATTACCTTATTTTCGGGCTGTGCGAGAAGCAAAAGCTTTGAACCGTCTCTATTTGCTGCGCAGCATAGAGATGAACGATGATGGAAGCGGTCCTGTATCGGTATATATGCTTCATGATTATTTTGATTTGGATTCAGAGCCTTTGTTGCTTGATATACAAATGATTAAAGAATTAAAAAATCTTCGAGTAGAGAAAAAATTTGATAGAAATCGTATTATTGCAGAACTTTGTGTGTAAATGTGTATATAAAATTTAAAACAAATCATCTTACAAATAAAAATGGCTTTGAAGTAACACTTCAAAGCCATTTTTATATAAAGGTATCTGTATAAGAAAGCAAACTATTTATGTGATTTTCACCAGCGAATCGATGAAGCGGTCAACGATTTCAGACGATGTGTAATCTTTATGCATCAAATAGCTGGCATGGAACGGCAGAGGCTCTTTGATTGGAATATTCAGCACTTCTCCATCAAAACCGTTAAAATAAGTCGGAAGATAATTATTTACTTTTACCGCAAGCGACACGGCCAAATTATCGAAAACCAACTGCTGTGCCACACCGTAATTGTGTGTAGACATAATATATGGATTGCCGTATTTTTTGAGTTCATCAATCAAATTGATACCGCTTGTGCTACTGTTCAGTGCAATCGGATAGTTCAAAAGCGTGCGCAATGAAATAGAGGTTTCCGTTGCCAGCGGTGATTGCTTGTTGACACGAGCCAGCCATTGGAAATCAATAATTTCATGCATAGTCAAATTCTCTGAAATCTGTTCATCTTCAAGAACACTAGTATTGTCTTGTGTAGTAATGATGCCTACATCGTATTTTTTCTCTGCTATAGCCTGAAGAACTTCTGCCCGACTCAAAACAGTAATTTCAGTATTTATTTTCGGATAATATTTATGAAAATGGGAGATTACCTTTGGCATGATTAGGGTATTGATACCCGGTTCGATAGCAATGGAAAGTGCGCCGGACAGCTGAGTGTTGTTCTGCGCCGCAATTTTTAGTTTTAACTGGTCTAAACGTATCAGCATATCCTGTGAGATATCGATTAATTCTTGACCGATTTCTGTTGGAAATACACCGTGATAGGTACGTTCAAGCAGCTTGCAGTCCAGTTCTTTTTCAAGATTTTTAATAGCGGTGCTCAATGTCTGTTGACTCACATACAGTTTGCTACTGGCCAGATTCATGGACTTGCGCTTAGCAATTTCACATAAATATTCTAACTGTTCAATGCGCATGTTACTCGTTCCTTTCTGCATATAGCATATAACAATATGAAATGCTATAGTACAATATAACCTTTATTACATGAGGCAATCAATTTATTTGAAAAGTATTAATATCTAATTATACTTGATTACAGGTATTTTTGCAAACTTTTTCACATGATGAATGAGAAGGGTTACAAATAAATTCGTTTAATTTTTTCGAATAATTTTTAGATTTTTGCTATGCGAAAATCCAAAAGCGTTTTAAAATTTAGCTGGAAGCAATAATAAAAATGAAGATAAAAATGTCGACGTATTATAGAAAATGGGGTGTACTATATGGAAACAAACAGTGCAGCTGCAAAACGGCTGCAGGAATTAAGAACGCGTACAGCGAGATGCTGCTGCCGATTTTGTGGAAGTTCCTTGG
>JAGARS010000163.1 GCA_017622155.1 Peptococcaceae bacterium | reverse complement strand
ATTATTATATGACCATATTCCATTTTATGCGTCAAGATAAAATACATAAATTGGAATTGAAACGTGACAAGGACAATTTTCCCCTCTAATACCCAACAAGAAAAGGAGATAACGACATAATAATGTCGCTATCTCCTTATTTTTGTGTACGAACAAAGGATATATATTTACATAATATAACAAAATATTCTAAATATTGTAGACTTTTGGAATGGTTTATGGTAAAATATGTATCGGAGCGCAGTCACGCTGTTTTGCACAGCGCATAGCGGCCGGACGGACTTGCCCTGTAGAGGGGGGTGATAATAAGATGACGCTGAAAGATTTTTTGTGTTTCATCGCAATCGCATCAATCGTTTTGGATGTTATCGCTTTTGTTATCACTTACTTGATACAGTAAGTAAGAAACGTGATTTTTTGCAAAAAAATTACACCGTCTGACCCCAACAAAGTTTTGACGGTGTAAAACCTTAAAAACCAACAGGGCAAGCCGTTCAGGCTGTGCTCCCTTGTTAAGTATATGATAGCATAGGCTGCATTATGCGTCAAGATGAAATACATAAATTGGAATTGAAACATGACAAGGATAATTTTATCCTCTAATACCCACACAAAAAGGAGATAACGGCTTGATACCGCTATCTCCTTTTGCTTTGCTTATTTGATAGATATTTCGTTTATTATTTGCCGATGTAAGCAGCCAGGTCAACAACTCTGCAGGAGTAGCCCCATTCGTTGTCGTACCATGCCATGATTTTCAGCATGGTGTCGTCCATTACCATTGTGGACAGGCCATCTACGATACTGGAACGGCTGTCGCCATTGTAGTCGATGGATACCAGCGGTTTGTCGGAGTAGCCCAGGATACCTTTCATTTCGCCTTCAGCAGCAGCTTTCAGCAGTGCATTGATTTCTTCTGCGGTTACTTTTTCTTCTAATTCAAATACTACGTCTACCAGAGATACGTTTGGTGTTGGTACACGCAGTGCCAGACCGGTCAGTTTGCCTTTCATAGCAGGGATTACTTCACCTACTGCTTTGGCAGCACCTGTGGTGGTAGGAATGATGGACTGTGCGCAGCCTCTTGCACGACGATAGTCTTTGTGACGGTTGTCCAGGTTTTTCTGGTCGTTGGTGAAAGAGTGTACGGTTGTCATTACACCGTGTTTGATGGTGTAGTTGTTGTTGATTACTTTTACTACAGGAGCCAGGCAGTTGGTGGTGCAGCTGGCATTGGAGATTACCTGCATATCCGGTGTGTATACTTCTTCGTTTACGCCCATTACGATGGTAGCGTCTACGTTTTTACCAGGTGCAGAGATGATTACTTTTTTTGCACCGTTGTCCAGATGTACCTGGCAGTCTTCTTTGGTTTTGAATTTACCGGTGCAGTCGATTACTACATCTACGCCCAGTTCGCCCCATGGCAGATTTTTAGGGTCACGGTCGCTTAACAGACGGATTTCTTTGCCGTCGATTACCAGACTGTTTTCTGTGTAGGATACATCACCTTTGTAAGTACCGTGTGTGGAATCGTACTGGAACAGGTGTGCTGTACCTTCCGGGTTGGATGTGCTGTTGATTGCTACCACTTCCACATCTTCGTGCTGCATAGCCACACGTACGCATAAACGACCAATGCGGCCAAACCCGTTAATACCAATTTTAGTTGCCATAATAAAAGCCCTCCATAAATCATTTGATAATATAGTATATTATTTAAAGCCCATAATCATACAACCTTATTATAATACGAAATCATTTGTAAATAAAGACCTTGACAAAAAGAAAATGAATATCTATAATCAGAGGATATGCAAGTGAATCTTTTATTATTTATAATATGAAATAAGGGGCGGAAAACCATGAGTGAACAGGCTGTTATTTTGACTCGAGAAGGTTTAAAACAGTTGGAAGAAGAGCTGGAATATCTGCGTGCTGTCAAACGTCAGGAAGTAGCAGAACGTTTGAAAGAAGCAATCGCATTGGGGGACTTAAGTGAAAACTCCGAATACGATGATGCGAAAAATGAACAGGCATTTACCGAAGGCCGTATTCTGGAACTGGAAAAAATGGTGCACAATGCTGTAGTGATCGAAGATGGCGATATGGCAAACCAGGAAGGCATCATTGTAGTTGGTTCTATTGTACAGGTTAGAGATATTGAGCTCGATGAAGTGGATGAATACAGACTGGTTGGTACTGTAGAGGCTGACCCTATGAATAACCGTATTTCCAATGAATCTCCTGTAGGAAGAGCGCTTTTAGGCCACAAAGCAGGCGAAATTATCGAAGTAGAAGCACCGGTTGGTGTAATTAAATTAGAAATTATTGAAGTAAGCAGAGGCTAAAACAGGCTGCTTATCGAGAGGAGGAGCATCATGGCAAAACAAACACAGGAAGAAAAAAGAGAAAATGAACTGATGAAAGTTCGTATGGATAAGATGGAAGCTTTGCGCGAAAAAGGTGTCAATCCTTTTGGTCAGCGGTTTGAACGCACACACACTGCACAGCAGGTGCTGGATCATGCAGAAGCGCTGATTGCTTCCGGTGAAGAGGTAATCATTGCAGGTCGTCTGATGGCAAAACGCGGTCAGGGGAAAGCCGGCTTTGCAAATGTACAGGATTTAAGCGGCAGAGTACAGATTTACTCTCGTCTGGATGTGGCAGGGGAAGACAGCCACGGCTTTTTCAAAAAAGCTGATATCGGTGATATCGTGGGGATTCGCGGTACTGTATTCTTAACAGAAAAAGGCGAATATACAATCTCTGTGAAAGAATATACACCGTTAACCAAATCTCTGCGTCCGCTGCCTGAAAAATATCATGGTCTGACTGACGTGGAAATGCGTTATCGTCAGCGCTATGTAGACCTGATTATGAATCAGGATGTACAGCAGACATTTATCATGCGCAGCAAAATCATTCGCTATGTGCGTGAGTTTTTAGACAATCGTGATTTCCTGGAAGTAGAAACACCGGTACTGCACACACTGGCAGGCGGTGCTACTGCTCGTCCGTTTATCACATATCACAATGCGCTGGATATGGAACTGTACATGCGTATTGCTCTGGAACTGCACCTGAAACGTTTAATCGTTGGCGGTATGGAAAAAGTATACGAACTGGGCCGTGTATTCCGTAATGAAGGGATTGATACCCGTCATAATCCGGAATTTACCCTGATGGAAGTATACCAGGCATATGCTGATTACAACGATATGATGGATTTGACAGAAGAACTGTTCAAATATGTTGCGGAAAAAGTGCTGGGCACCACAAAAATCACTTACGGTGAACACGAAGTGGATCTGGGCACCAAATGGACCCGCATCAGCATGAACGATGTGGTAAAACAGTACTCCGGTATTGACTTCAGCACCATTGCTACTGATGAAGAAGCCCGTGAAGCAGCGAAATCCATCGGTGTACATGTAGAGGAT
>JAGARS010000162.1 GCA_017622155.1 Peptococcaceae bacterium | reverse complement strand
GTGGTATCATAATCCGCGAAATAATTTGGCATGGTTACAATCTCCTGTTCAATTTTAGCCAGATCCGCGCCTTCTTCAGCCACTACAAAGCATTCACGCAGATGTTTCTGCCGTGTGGTCAAATTCGGTGCTTCGCCGTTGCGCACTGCTTCTAATGCAGTTTCTACAGGAATGGTGTATTGACGCGCATCTTTTACACCGTCTAAACGGCGGATAGCATCGCTATGCCCTTGGCTGACACCTTTACCCCAGAATGTGTAAGTATCTCCCTGCGGCAGAATGGCTTGTGCCAGCACACGATTCAAAGAAAACATCCCCGGATCCCAGCCGGTAGAAATAATAGCAGTTTTTCCTGCGGCTTTGGCTGCAGCATCTACTGCATCAAAATGTTCCGGAATTTTTGCGTGGGTATCAAAGCTGTCGATTACATTGTAAAGCTGTGCAAATTTTGGCGTCTGCACAGGCAAATCGGTAGCACTGCCGCCGCACAAAATCATCACATCAATCTCATTCTGCATGGTTTCTGCCTGTTCCATGCTGTATACATTAGCACCTGTTACAGTCTGCAGCGATTGCGGATTACGCCGTGTAAATACGCCGGCCAGCTCCATATCCGGGCAGTGCTGAATTGCCAGCTCTACACCGCGTCCCAGATTGCCATACCCCAAAATACCAATACGAATTGTCATATCATAAACTCCTCTCAAAATGAAAGTTATATTAAATTTCAATTATTTCTTGTGTAACGCACAAACTCACAAATACACTTTATCATTCCATTTTAAAAAGTACAAGAGCAAGCAATCAGTAATATTGTATACATGAAACCGTAAAGTATGTATCCATAGTTCCGTTGTTTTACAATCTGCCGGAGTATGATATAATAAACGGAAAAGACAGGAGGTGCCGTATGCTTGCACAATTGATTACCGAAACCGTATTGGGTGCGCTCACCGGCTATATTACCAACGATACAGCCATTCGCAGTCTGTTTAAGCCGGATGGTGTGATTGAACAGACCAGAGATGATTTTGCCCGGGAGGCAGGGCAGCTATTGGAAAGTCAGGTGCTGACAAAGGCAGTGCTGGCACATCAGCTCATGCTGCCGGAAGTACAGGATGCTCTGGCAGATGCCTTGCACAGTTTTCTGTATGAGGAGCTGCCGCGTGCATATGATACCATGACATTGGCGGATTTGCCTGAATATGAAACGGCAGCAGCACATCTGCAGCAAATTCTGCTGCGTTTTGCTGCTTCAGAGCGGGAAACGGTGCTGCATTATCTGAAAAAACATTTTTCGACTGATGATATATTGACAGAGGCACAGTGTACCAGACTGGCGGATACACTGCAGCAGCTGCTGATGGATACACTGGCGCAAGAACAGCTGGCAGAACGTATCTGGCAAAGCTGGAAGAAGGATAAAGGAAGCTGTACCATAGAATCGTTGGGGCTGGCAGAGCTGTGTCGTACTGCAGCGCGCAATCTGGCAGCAGAAAGTGCACATTGGCTGGCAGAGCTTGAGGCTGTGTATGGAATGCAGCTAAAAGAAGCGGCACAAAACAGTGTACGATTGCTGCAGCTGGAGCCTGTACTGCTGGAACTGGATGCGCGGATGGAAGAATATACACTGGGGCAGTATCTCAACTGTACCGCAGAAGAATTGAATGCAGCGCTGCAAACTTTGCTGCACTCTGCAACAGGTACCAGACTGATTGATAATATGGTATCGGAACTGTTAGCGGCGCTGGAAACGGTAGATACACCGATACAAGCGCTGATACCGTCTGATTTACTGGATACGGTATCACCGTTTTTGCAAGAAAAAATGCCTGTGGTCATGACACAGGTGGTGGATTGGGTATGGCAGAATAAACAATCGGTGCAGCGGATGCTGGAAGAAACTGTAGATGAAATCGCACAGGAAGCCGGCGGTATGAAAGGGATGCTTCTGGAACAGCTGAAAGAATCACTTTTGGGAGAATTGATGCAATCATCGGATTTATATCAGATGCTTCTGGATTTGGTATCCGGAGATAACACTGCCGATGATACCGTGGATTTGCTTATGCACAACCTGACAGCAGCCCTTAGTGAAAATACGGTTGGACAGCTGGTACAGATGCTGAACAAAAACGGAAATCTGCAAACCATGGTACGACAGTTTATATATGAAAATTTAAACCGGTTTTTGACACAGTCGGGCAATGTACAGCTAACACAGCTGCTGGATTGGAAACCGGGCAGTTTGCATCTTGCACGACATATAGACAAAGTAGAAACACTTCTGGTACAGGTGCTGCTGTTTGCGGCTAAACAGATAGATTTGCCTGCAGTGGTGACAAAAGGCTGTGATACATTGATTGCGCAGCCGCTTCAGACACTGATACCGATAGATACAGCGGAATTTACAGAGGCGGTGCAAAATCTGGTGCAAAAAGCCTGCGCTTATGCAGCCAAAGAGTTGCCGCAGATTGCACCGGACACATTGTATAGCACACTGTATGATACAATCGTATGGTGGCTGAAAGAGAACGGTGCAGATGCTTTAAATGATGTTTGTGCCCATGTAACGCTGAACGATCTGATCGCACTTGCAGCAGATAAGCTGGATAATCATACAGCGCAAATGGCAGATG
>JAGARS010000161.1 GCA_017622155.1 Peptococcaceae bacterium | reverse complement strand
GTCCAGCTATAGTCAGCTGTTGACAAATATATCAGTGGGTCTCTCAATTTATTTATATTTTTAATTTTAAGCCGTGTTCTTAATGCGTTCTTACAGAATTTCAATCTGGCACTGTTTCATGGCATTCAAAGCATTCTGGTGACTTTCAGGAGTAACACCGGCACAGCATGCACTGTCTACCTGCACCAGCACTTCAGGGTCAAATGCTTTGATGAGCATTGCATTAGAGATGACACAAATATCGGTACATACCCCTACCAGTGTCACACTGTCGAATTCTGCCTCCTGAATATAGGCTGCCAGTTCCGGACTGCCAAATGTGATTTTGTCAAACACTATGGCATCTTCTATCTGCAGGCTGCTTTCAATTTCCCAGCCTTCTGTACCTTCTACGCAATGCATCACCGGCAGGTTGAAGCCTTCCTGCGTATCCATGTAATCTTCATAATGGGTGTCGCGGGTAAACAGCACCGGCTGCCCGTTCTGCACAAATTCTTCAATTTTCGCTTTTACCTTTGGCACAATGGCCTGGGCTTCTTTGGTGCCCAGTGCACCTGTAATAAAATCGTTCTGCATATCAATAACAACTAATAAATCTCTTGTATCCATGTTTTCTCTGCTCCTTTATCAATACTGGCTATGGAGTTATCATACCAGAATTCACACGAAAGTGCAAGAATTGTCCAATTTGCTCTTGACTTTGCTGGCAATATATGATAAATTAATATCTCGTTAAGGGGAGTAGCTTATAAGTAATGTTGCCGTCACCCGACTGATAAGCAGTCCGGCGCATTCTCCACAGTGGTAGCAAGACCTTGATATGTGTAGATTTTTTGAGTCTGTACATATCAGGGTCTTTTTGTTTGTATAAGTGCCCTGTGCTACTCAAACACTTGTAAACAATATACTATTTTAGGAGGTTCCGCAATGGATCAAGTAACGAAAACCGCATTCAAGAAAGTGGCACTGATTGTTGGCCTGGCAATGGCCGTTTGTGTAGGTGTTTACTTCTTCATGGGTCAACAGGCTGCCTTTGAATTTTTAGGTGCGTATCTGATTGAGTTCAGCCTGAGTATTGACAACCTGTTTGTATTTATAACCGTATTTACCGCATTTCGCGTGCCGCTAGACTATCAGCACCGCGCACTGGCCTGGGGGATCTGGGGTGCAGTGATTCTGCGTTTCGTATTCATTTTACTGGGTGTCAGCATTGTAGAAAAGTTTGAATGGGTGCTGTATATCTTCGGCTTTATCCTGATTTGGAGTGCATATAAAATGTACAAGGGTGATGATGAGGACGAAGAAAAAGATGTAACCGACAATATGGGCTATAAAATTCTGTCCAAATTCATGCCGATTACAAAAGATTTCGTAGGCAATCATTTTATTGCCAAAGTGGACGGCAAATGGCATGCCACACCGTTATTGGCTACAGTAGTCGTTATTGAAGCATCCGATATTATGTTTGCTATCGACTCCGTGCCGGCTGCGCTGTCTGTATCTACAAATCTGTTTATCGTTTATACCTCTAACATTCTGGCAATCTTAGGGTTACGACAGCTCTACTTCGTACTGGAACACTTACAGGAACGTTTCGCGTATGTGCGTTACGGCGTTGCCATCATTCTGGGCTTCACCGGTGTGAAACTGGCAATTCTGATGTTTGGTCTGCACATTCCAATCCTGGCAAGTATCGCATTTATCTTCTGCGTACTGGTTGGCAGTATTGTTCTTTCCATCATGAAGACGAAAAACACCGCACCAAACGCTTAATCAATTTCGCATAGACAAGCACAAGCCCCGTTTCAAACACGAAACGGGGCTTTATACTGTCTGTATTTATTTGCTATTCGCTTTTTATTTACTGTATTTTTAATCTTTTGGGGTTTGTTTTTTTGTCAACTGTCGATTCATATACTTTGGATTGATATAAAAAATGTACACCATTACAATAACAAATAACAATATCGCGGCAAGTATATACTGCTCTGTATAATATCCAAACATCGCAATGTTTAATTGTATCATACAATACAGCAGTTCAATCTTGCTATTTTTCTTGTACTGTACTGCATCTTTTTCGTAACGCAAATTGTACGCCATCCAGACAGAACATAGCAATAACGGAACTAACTTGATTACTAGCTCTGTACCATTCATAATTCCCGATGGCTCAAATGGTTTTATAGCCGCATTCAGAAATGACGCCTGGGCTATGATTGCAATTAAGGTTAAATTGCTATGCAAAATATGATTTTGTTCTTTCACTTTTGGTAAATCATTATCACTTTCGTATGCTTCATTTAGCAAATAATCAGCCGTCACTTCAAATAATTTACTAATCTGCAGTAGATGATCAGCATCGGGTTTGGCAGAACCATTTTCCCATCGAGAAATAGCCTGGCGGGATACATCCAATTTCTCTGCCAGCTCTTCCTGCGACATTCCGGCATTTTTTCGCAATGCAATGAGTTTATCTGATAATTTCATAAGAAACCCTCCTCTCTGACGGTTTCATTGTACCAGAATTCCTGACATTGCACCATCAACTTTCCTTTACATTTCCGCAACAAGACTTTACATTTGAAACTTTCATGCAGATTATACTGTCTCGCCCGGATAAAACGGGCATCTGTGACGGATACATTGATTATTCTGTGCGGAACGTGTGCATTGGATGGTATTCAGATCCAGATGTACATCCAATGCTTCTGCGGTAAATTTAACTGCCTCATCAATGGCCAGGTAAGAGTCACGTTTACAGCAGCGCGGCCCTCCCACAGCTCCGATTGCACCCAATGCACGGGAGGTCATCCGGTTGGATAAGCCCCAGGCTTGTACAGCCAGCGGTGTAGACTCTGTTACAATAGCCATGTACATCCCTGCGCTCAACCCTGCACCGCAGGCGCCCCAGAACCCGCAGGCTCCTCCCGGCACCGATTTGCCCCTGCTGTACATTTCCAACAG
>JAGARS010000160.1 GCA_017622155.1 Peptococcaceae bacterium | reverse complement strand
GTTCATATACATCTGCCGGATCTACAATACCATCAATCACGGTGCCATCAGGCAATTCATGTTTATTTCTGCCTTTAATATTCAGATATAAGTGCCCTTCACGCTGGATTACCGCTTTTGTTTTTGTCCAGTCGATAGCTACTACTTTACCGTTTTCATCACGAATTGGGATGGTCAACCCCAGTTCTTCCATAATAGGAATGGTTACGCCGCCCGCATAAGCCAACAGTGGAATATCATGTGCCGGTGCTACCTGCGCATGGTCAGAGAAAATGCAAATTGTCCAACCCTCATCTAAATAATGCAGGAATTTCCCCAGATAGTAGTCTGTCTGAATATACAAGTCTTCCATCCATTTTTCAGCTACGGATACAGGATTTCTATTAAATGGTCTATCAGCTAAGTGTTTAATAAACTGATGCTCTTCAATATCTACAGCATGGAAATGAGAGAATACTACATCCACATCTTCACTTTCGATTAAGTGATGAATTGCTGCAGACTGCCAATCGGCTGTCACATACCAGTTCGCCAGCATACAATCGGTAATGAGCATAGAATCTTGACGCCCTAATAAAGAAGTTGGAGTTGGATAACCAACGTTTTCTGTAATTTCTTTAAAGATGCGTTTTGGATGATAACAGGAGTCGTTTTCCATATCCATTGCTGCAGAAATATATATAGTTAAAGATGTCCCATCTTCAGCCAGTTTCAGCAAACGCATATTGCGGTTTACATTATATTTCACATCATTTTTGTATGCCTCATCAATAATCTCCGGCACCATTTCACCCAATGGCAGTGTAGCAAATGGTTCATTTGCTTTTTTATTTTTATACAGTTCTACCCGATCATAAATGCCGTTTTCATTTTTCAGAATCAGTGCTGGACGACGAATTAAGCCTTTAGAAAATAGTACTGTAAACTCTTTCGCACCTTCAGGAGCATTTACCCAGCCTGTTGCTTCTTTGATTGGAGACTGCACCATGTCAACCAGTGCTTCTGTAGTACTTGTAGTATGCTGGCTCATATCTGTTACCAATTTTCTTGTACCTTTAGCATCTTTATTCCCTACAGAGCCTAATAAATCATATTGGTTTCTATTATCATCTAACTCTAAATCTGTTACAATACATGCTGCACTAGCTTCCATTGGTGCTTTTGGAATAAATCTTGCTTCTTTAATCTGTTCACTCGCACCTAAGATAAATTCACTTTCCACTTGAGATGTTGCCATCCCTACAGAACCTGGAGAGGTGCCATCTACCACCAGCAAGTTTTCACTGTCGGATGTTGGAGGCCAAGAAGAACCAGGCCAATGCCATACCAATGTTTTTTTACCACTTTCAGCAAATACATTCCACAATGGCTCTGCTTTGCAGTTACGAGAGTCCAGATTATAGTCTGTCAGATCAATATCACTACCGCAGCGATAGAACCCAGTAATGCCATGTACATTGGCATAAGCACCAGTAGCCAAAGTTGTCCACATTGGTGGGGTTACTGTCGGGTGACCACCCAGCATTACCAAATCTTCACGACATGCACCACGTTTGATATATTCCGCTACATTTGGCATAATACCTTTATCAACATATTTTCTTGTTAATCGTGGGTCTAGACCGTCTACACCCAGCAGTAAAATTTTATCCGTTGCCGCTTCTCTTTTTGTCATTATCATATCCCCCTTAAAAAAAACATTTTTCAAATCGATTTCAATTCTCAAAAGGCCTTTTTGATTGATTTCATGTTATCACGAGATAATATATTGTAAAAGAATTTCTTATTTTACGCATTTGCGCTTAGCGTCAAATAACACTTGCGCAAAGAAATATGGAGTTTTATTGCAAAACTAATATTATCGCAATCAAAAATTGGATATAAAAATGTTTTTTGTCTTCGCACTTTATATGGTATCTAATCAATATCAAAGATACGTTATCCAGATCATCAGAGAACTAGAGAACTGAAACATACAAACCTTCCGTATTATCCTTTGATGCAGCTGGTGAATTATAAGAAATCGTATGAAGAAGATGATCTGGTTTCTATGCGCAGAGAGTTTCATATAGACTATGAAAAGAAAAAAGAAGACTGGAAACAGTATGTAGAAGAAAAAAATGTGTTTTTAGCGAAAGAAGAACCCCAAAAGGATATTCTCCCTCCAGAAGATAAAAAAAGAGCCGTTAGACGCAAAAATATCGCGCCTAACGGAAAATAATACCACATTAAAGGCAAAGATCAGCACACAGAATAGCACAAACAAAAAGAACTACCCTAAGCAGGATAGTTCTTCTTTTTAATATTTTACTGTTCCCATACATCCAGACGATTGATAGCTGCACACAATGCTTCGATGGAAGATTCGATAATATCTTCATCCAGCCCGATGCCCCATACCATTTTATCATTCTGGGTAATGACTACATAAGACATCGCCTTGGAGGAAGACCCTCTGGACAGTGCATGTTCTGTATAGTCGGTCAATTCATAAGAGAAGCCTAAGCCCTGTTTCAGCGCTTTGCTCACGGCATCCAGTCGCCCGTTCCCCTCTGCAGTAATGGTTTGTGTATTGCCGTGGAATGTCATGGTGACAACTGCAAAAATACCGCTGTCGTCGCGTTTCGGCATGAAGTGGAATTCGTCCACTTTGAAATGCGGTTTTACATTGATATAATTGGTTTCTAAAATGTTGTAAATCCATTCCGGTGTCAGTTCTTTGTGTTCTTTGTCGGATACATCTTTCACCAGATAGCCTACTTCTTCTTTCATTTTATCTGGCAGCATAATACCGAAATTCTGCTGCAGGATATAGCTTACGCCGCCTTTGCCCGACTGGCTGTTGATACGGATAACATCAGAATCGTAGGTGCGGCCCACATCCTGCGGGTCGATTGGCAGATATGGCACACTCCATGTGGAAAGCTGTTTTTCTTCGCGGTATTTCATGCCTTTGGCAATAGCATCCTGATGAGAGCCGGAGAATGCACTGAATACCAGGTCACCGCCATATGGCTGACGCGGAGATACATTGAGCCGTGTCACGCGCTCATATACTTCTGTGATGCGTTTCATATCATGGAAATCCAGTTCCGGATCTACCCCATGGGCAAACATATTCATTGCCAGTGTAATCACGTCTACATTACCGGTGCGTTCCCCATTGCCGAACAGGGTACCTTCAATACGGTCTGCACCGGCTAAAAGCCCCAGTTCTGCATCGGCTACGCCGGTACCTCTGTCGTTGTGCGGATGCAAGGAAATGATTACGTTTTCACGATATTTCAGATTTTTATGCATATATTCTACCTGACTGGCATATACATGGGGCAGGCTTGTCTCGATGGTAGCCGGCAGGTTGATAATGATTTTGCGGTCAGGGCGAGGCTGCCAGATATCCAGCACGGCATTGCATACATCCAGCGCATAATCTACCTCTGTGCCGGTAAAGCTTTCCGGGCTGTACTCAAATGTCACGTCGCCTTTCACTTCGGCAGCCAGTTCATTCAGCAGCTTGGCGCCTTCAATGGCAATCTGTTTGACCTGTTCTTGAGATTTGCGGAATACCTGTTCACGCTGATTCACAGAAGTGGAATTATACATATGCACAACTGCATGCGGTGCTCCGTCAATGGCTTCAAATGTTTTGCGAATGATATGTTCACGCGCCTGTGTCAGCACCTGAATGGTCACATCTTCCGGAATCATGTTGTTGTCAATCAAAGTGCGCAGAAACTGATATTCTGTCTCAGATGCAGCCGGAAAACCCACTTCAATTTCTTTGAACCCAATGTCCAGCAGCAGCTGGAAAAATTCCAGTTTTTCGTCCAGGCTCATCGGCTCAATCAGTGCCTGGTTGCCGTCACGCAAATCCACACTGCACCATCTCGGTGCTTTATCGATATAGTCTTTCTTTACCCAGTCATTGCATTCTACCGGCGGCATAAAATATGCACGCTCATATTTCTGATATCCTTCCATTGCACAAACCTCCTGCAGTACTGTATTTTTTGCTGTATAAATATAAAAAAGCCCTTTTCATCTCTATACAGAGACGAAAAGGACTAACATTCCGCGGTACCACTCTATTTGACGACAGCTTGGCATAAGCCGATGCAGATCGCCCGCTTGATTTCCATAACGGCGGAATACCGGCTACGCCTACACAAACCACACTAAGCAGTCCTTCGGGTAACAGCTCCGGGGCCAGTTCACATATGTATCACCACTGCCTCGCACCACCCGGCAGCTCTCTGTAGGTATTCCATACACTACTCTTCCCTATCTTTGCTTTTTCTGTTTGCAACTTTCTATCCATTATAGACAAACGTCCCACAATTGTCAACCATGGTTTTTATAATTCAATCTCTTTGCGTTTTAGTCTGTCATGGGTAATCTGGCTGGTCAGTTTATACGCTATGGTAAACACAGGCACACCCAAAAGCATACCTAACACGCCGCCTACTCCGCCGCCTACTACGATACCCATCAATACCCACAATGCAGGCAGGCCTACCGATTCACCCACTACCTTCGGATAAATCAGATTTCCTTCAATCTGCTGCAATACTACGATAAACACCACAAACCAGATTGCTTGCATTGGTTCTACAAACAGCAGCAAGAGTACTCCCGGCACGGTACCGATAAAGGCACCTACTACAGGGATAATCGCTGACACACCTACCATCATACTAATCAGGAATGCATATTCAAAACGGAAAATGGTCATCCCTACAAAGCACAGCAGGCCTAATATACAAGCTTCCATCAGCTGCCCGGTGACAAAGTTGGTAAAGCATTGGCTGCTCAGCCGTGCAATGTCTACACACTCGTCTGCCCAGCTGCGCGGCAGAAATGCATAAGTCAGCTTTTTCACCTGACGGCACAAGTCTTCTTTGCTCACCAAAAGATAAATGGACACAATAACCGCAATAAAGAAGTTGGCTACAATGCTGATAACACTGGCTGTCATACTGAACAGCTGCGGGAATATGGTAGACAGCGCATTCAAAGATTTGTTTACAAATGTGGTCAATTCAGCTTTTAAAGAGTTCAGAATTTGCGTAAAGTCAATTTCCGCTACCCAGGAAAAGTCAAACTGCGACAGCCATAGGAGAAAGCTCTGAATATTTGCCATGTATTTATCGCTGTTACTGATTAAGCTATTGATACTCCGCGCCAGTTCAGGAATGATGATAGCAAATATCCCCACGATAATTCCCATACACAGCACATAAGCACCTATAAGCGCAATCGGATTTTTTGCCTTTTTCAGTTTATGGTTTTTATCCATGCGGTTTAGTGCGCTTAAAATAGCTGTATACGGAATGTTTAGCACAAAGGCAATGGCAAACCCTATAAAGAAAGGTTTCAACAAACCAAGCGCCACACCTGCACCCTTCATCAATACATCTATTTTTGTAAGCAGCAAAACCAATGCCACCGCAAAGGTAATGAGCAGCATATAGCTGCGAAATAATTTCTTGTCCATGCTTTACGCCCCCATACAAAAACTGCCGTATAATACGATATCCATATTATACGGCAGCACGTTACATTTATGCTTCTACAATCTGCAATGCCTGTTTGCCGCACACTCTGGTACATGCGCCACATGCTACACACAGATTGTAATCAATCACCGGTGCATGGCTGCTGTCTTCCTGCGACAATGCATTGTACGGACATACTTTCACTGCAGGGCAGCTATGGTTTGCCGGACATTTCTGTAAATCTAACATTAATTTTCTTGCCATGATTGTTTCCCCCATTCTTATTTCTTCACTTTTGTTATACCCTTGAGCCAAAATATTCAAACAGAAAGTTCTACCCGATACAGGAAAACTCCTGTTGTATCCTGCAATTGTAACTAATTCCACACAAACGATACCGCTTCTGTTTTATTCCCCTGCTTTTACCTTAATCCACAGCTCTGTCAGTTTTTCTTTCAGCACACGATTGTCCTCAAACACTTCGTCTTTTTCATAACCCTGACGCGGTAAATATGCTATGTTTCCTTCAAAATAGCCGCCCATGCTGCTCAAATCAGCCAGCACATCTTTGTGCGGAGAGGTATAGCACACCCACTCACTGTTGGTATAAGCAATATCATATTCCAGCATATAGTTAATGAATTCATGCGCCAGCAATGGGTTTTCTGCATTTTTCGGAATTACCATACAGTCTACCCACAAGTTTGTGCCCTGATCCTGCATGTAGAAGCTCATTTCTTCGTTTTCCAGCAGAATGTTGGTAGCATCCCCGCTATATACGATAGCCATGTCTTTATTGCCGTTAATCATACCGTCGATAACTTCGTCACCCACATATACCGGATTCATGGTATTTCTCTGCTCCATCAGCCACTGATATGCCGCTTCAATTTCATCCATGTTCTGTGTGTTCATAGAATAGCCCAGTGCTTTAAACGCTATCATAAATGCATCACGTTCCGAATCATACATATAGATACGCCCTGCATATTTTGGGTCTTTTAAGATATCCCAGCCTTCACGTTTCAGGTCTTCCTCATCAACAACAGTCGTATTATATACAATCCCTACACTGCCCCAGAAATACGGTACAGAATATTTATTTTCCGGGTCAAAAGGCAGATTTTTCACTTCATCCGTTAAAAACTCGATATTTGGAATTTTGCTCAAATCCAGCTCCATGAGAGCATCTTCTGCAACCAGACGCTGAATCATATAATCAGACGGCACCAGAATGTCATATACATCCCCGGCCTGTACTTTCGTATACATCATTTCATTGGAATCGTATACTTCATAGATTACTTTTACGCCAAATTCACGTTCAAAGTCGGAAATAACCATCGTGTCTATGTATTCCCCTACATTGTACACCTTCAAGGTGTCAGAGCCATATTTGGCAATGGCCTCTTCCGAACTTACGGAACTCCCGCATCCTGTCAACAGCAGTAAAACTGTCACTAATACTGCAACTACTTTTTTCTTCATTGTACAGCACTCCTTTGTGATAAACTTGCCTGTCCGTTGTGTACCACACATTGGCAGAATTGATATATGAAATATACCATAGTTTGAAAGGAAATACAATACAGAAAACGACACCGGAAACAGCAAAAGCTCCCTCGAAGCATCGAGAGAGCCAATGGCTTTATGTTTGATTCAATTATTTACTTAAACTTCCTGAATGATTGGTAAAATCATCGGACGACGTTTTGTCTTTTCGTATAAATATTTGCTCAAAGAATCGCGCAAACCGGTTTTTAAGCTGGACCAGTCTACAATATTGCGTTCCAGATATTTTTCCAGTGTCTGTTCAACACGTTCTCTGGCACCGTTCATCAATTCATCGGCTTCGCGTACATATACAAAGCCGCGAGATACAATATCAGGCCCTGCAGCAATTATGCGGTTGTCTCGGTCCAGTGTCACTACAACGATAACAATCCCGTCCTGCGACAGCTGCTTACGATCGCGCAATACAATGTTACCTACATCACCAACACCCAGACCATCAATCAATGTGCGGCCCGCTGTTACTTTGCCGGCAATCTCGCCATGTTACTGATTGAGATCAATCACACTGCCGTTTTCTGCAATAAATACATTTTCCCCCGGAATCC
>JAGARS010000159.1 GCA_017622155.1 Peptococcaceae bacterium | reverse complement strand
CTTGCAAAGCACAGCTGGCTCTGGATGAAATCTGGTGGATTCCTGCTTCGGTGCCGCCACACAAAACGCGGCAGACCACGCCGTATGATAAACGCAGAGCGTGGGTGGAACAGGCGATAGCAGGTAAGACAGGGCATTATATTCTGGATATTGAAAAAGAACGGGAAGGCAAGTCCTATACGTATCATACGTTGCTGGAACTGCATGAACGGGAGCCGGATTGCTGGTTTTATTTTCTGACAGGTGCAGACTCTCTGGAAGGGCTTACAACCTGGTACCATTGGGAAGATATTCTGGATTTATGCGTGTTTGTAGTGACAACCAGACCGGGGTATGCATTGGAGTTTTCTGATGATATTCGTGCAGTGGCTGAAAAAAGCAAAGGCGGTATTCTCTGTGTAGAAATTGATGCACTGGATGTGTCTTCTACGGAGGTGCGGGAGCGTGTAGCGCGCGGCCAGACAATTGCAGATTTGATTCCGCAGGCAATCATCGAAGAGGTAAGTGAAAGTATGGAAATAAAAGTAGAAGGTTATAAAGAAATATTAAAAAATCGTCTTTCGGTAAAGCGTTATACGCATTCTATCGGTGTAGCCAATACAGCTGCACGATTGGCAGGCATGTTTAATGGTGATATCGAGCGCGCTTATCTGGCAGGGCTGATGCATGATTATGCCCGTGAACTGACAGAAGAAGAACTGCTGGAACTGACGGCAAAACACAATTTGTCTACCGATGGTGTGGAACTGATGCAAACCTCTTTGCTGCATGGGCCGGTAGGTGCGTGGCTTTTGGAACATGAAGGACTGATTACCGATAAGCAGGTGCTGGATGCCATCCGCTGGCATACGACTGGGCATCCGGATATGGATCAGCTGGCACGCATTATTTATATTTCTGACTATATCGAACCGGGGCGTAATTTCCCGGGGGTAGACGTACTGCGTCAGATTACGAACAAAGATTTGAACTTGGGTGTATTGGCAGGGCTGGATCACACCTTAGGGTTCCTGGTGCAGCGCAATAATTTTATTCACCCGCTGTCTATCGCCACACGCAATCGATTGCTGGAAGAACATGTTGTGGAAGATTTAAGTTAATCAGTGCGGGAAATCGAGCAAAATAAAGCAGGAATAATGCGAAGGTTATTCGTATAAAGTAATATAGAAAATCAACAAATCATTTACAGGAGGCAATTATGGAAAATAATAAATTAGTAGAAACAATTGTAAAAGCATTGGACGAAAAAAAAGGTATGGAAATCAAAGTGCTGGATATTCATGCACAGACCGGTATTGCAGATTATTTTATTATTGCAAGCGGTACCAGCAGCCCGCACACAAAAGCGTTATCTGATTTTGTAGAAGAAAAAGTACAGAAAGATTTAGGTGAAAATATTCTACGTCGTGAAGGATATCAGGGCGGCAGCTGGATTCTGCTGGACTATGGTACCGTAATTGTACAGATTTTCAAACCGGAGGAACGTTCTTATTACAATCTGGAAAAACTGTGGGGCGATAGTCCGGAAGTAGATACCACAGATATGATTGAGGAATAATATGGCCTACGAAACATTAGCGTCTATTTATGATGCTTTGATGGACGATATAAATTATGAACAATGGGCTTCGTATATCCATGCGCAGCTGCAAAAACAGGCTTGCCCGGGCAATCGTTTGCTGGATTTGGGCTGCGGCACAGGCAGTATTACGCTTCCGCTGGCGCGCAAAGGGTATACTATCACAGCGGTAGATTTGTCAGCAGAGATGCTGGCGCAGGCAAAAGCGAAAACAGATGCTTTGTGCCAAGCAGGAGAAGAACTGTGTATTGACTGGCAGCAGCAGGACATAACATCATTGGAACTGTATGATGCGGAAGATAATTTCCTGCTGTTCGACAGCGTCATTGCTACATTTGATACCTTTAATTATATTCTGGAGCCGGAAGCTTTGCAGTTTCTGCTGCAGGATTTGGCAGATCACATGAACGACAACGGCCTTCTGATATTTGATATCCAGACACCGTATAAATTGCGAAAATATCTAGGGGATAACATTTATACGCTGCATCGAGACGATGTAGAATATATGTGGGAAAATCATTTTGATGAAGAAGAACAGCTTTGTCAGATGGATATCACATTCTTTTTGCGTCAGGAGAATGGTTTATATCAAAAAGTAACAGAAAGCCATACAGAGCGTGTATATGAGCCGGAGCTGCTGGAGCTGTGGCTCAATCTGTCCGGCTTTGATGTGCTTGGCATTTATCAGGAACTTTCTGAACTGCCGTTAGAGCCAGACAGCCATCGTGCAGTATTTGTGGCGCGTCGTCGAGCAATGGATGATTTATCAGACGATTTGCAATTTGACGATTTGGAAACTTACAATTTTGAGTTGGAAGAATAATAAAAACAAGGAATGGGGGAAAATACTGTGCGAATTGCATTTTTTGATTCCGGTATTGGCGGCTTAACAGTACTGCATCAGGCAAAAAAACTGATGCCGCAGGAAGATTATCTGTATTATGCCGATACGGACCATGTGCCTTATGGCAGCAAAACAAAAGAAGAAATTCGCCGGTATGTAGAGGAAGCGGTAGATTTTATTGCAGCGCAAGATGTGAAGGCGTTAGTGGTGGCATGCAATACTGCTACCAGCGTAGCAATTCAAAGCTTACGCGCGCGATATAGCTTTCCTATTCTGGGTATGGAGCCGGCAGTAAAACCTGCTGTGAAAAATATCGCTGTCAGCAAGCGCGTGCTGGTGACGGCCACCCCGGTAACACTGCGGGAACAGAAACTGCATGATTTGTTATTACAAGTAGATCAGAATCACAAGACGGACTTACTTCCCCTGCCTAAGCTGGTAGAATTGGCAGAACAGGGCTGTTTTGATGATGGACAGGCTGCAAACTACTTGCGGGAAGCAACAAAAGATTTTGAGCTGCAGCAATATTGTACAGTGGTACTGGGTTGTACCCATTTTAATTATTTTAAAGACAGCTTTCGTCAAATATTGGGCGATACGGTAACTCTGCTGGATGGCAGCAGCGGCACCGTGAATAATCTGCATCGTGTACTGGCAGAGAAAAATTTGCTGGAACAAAACAGCGGAACAATTCGGTATTATACATCGGGGCGTGAAGCGGAAGAATTGCGTCCGAAATATGATTTGCTGTTAAATCGTTTAGAAAAAATGTTGAACTATTAAGCACGAAGCTGTGTACAAAGGAGTGATTGATATGCATTTTCTGAAAAGTTTAAAAACCTATAGTGAACGCGCAGGAATGTTGGACAAAGGATTACTGCAGATTTGCATGTGTGCATTGGCAGTATTGTTCGGAGCCACTGTGCCGCGCAAAAAGAAAGGCCAGACCACATTGATGGCCGGGCTGGTATTTGCAGCAGCTTGTCTGCCGATTCTGAATAAATTTTTTGATATTTCCGATGAATTGGTGGCAGGTACAGAAGAATAAAACAAAAATAAACAGGTGATTGATTGCTTTTGAAAAGCTGAATCAGTCACCTGTTTTGTTATATTGTGTTCATGTTAGTTCTCGTTCAGATTATCTGTATCTGTTTCTTTGCCTAATTGAACAGTATCTCCGAGAATCAGATAACGTGCCATATCGGGTGATGTGCGGCGAAATCTGCGCATGCCGATTTTATAACAGACAAATCCGATCACAATCCACACAGCAAATGCAATCCAGCAAGGGGTGCTCAAAAATGCCGGCATTCCCGGTATAATCATCAGCGCAATGATGCCCAATGAAATGATAGCACCGGCAGCTGCAGAGAATGGGGAAATATCTCCTGGTTCTTTCGGTGCAAGCCCTTTTGTTACTACTGCAAATGCGCCGGCGCAGGTAAAGAAATAGCCAACACCGGTACCCACTGCCGCCATATCCACCACCCAGTTCAATACTTCACGCCCAAAAAACGGTGCAATGCTGCAAACAATTAGCACAAATAAAATATTGTGAGATGGCGTTTTGTATTTAGGATGAATATATGCAAACCATTTCGGCATCATTCTGGCCCGGGCCATGCCAAATAATAATCGGCTGGAAGAAAGATAAAATCCGTTGATACCGGTAAACATACCGGCCAGTACAGCAATTACTACAAAAACCGTACCTGTTCTGCCCAATGCATGTTGAATCATTGCACCGGTACGCCAGGCTTCCGGATTACCTGTGGCATCCTGCAGAGTTATCATATCCATCCACGGGATTACGGCGGCAGGCATAATAGCCAGCCCGATATAAATAAGTGCACCTGCCAGAATTGCAGTGCAGATTAGCAAAAATGTTTTATTGTGTGGAAAATTAAATTCTTCCGCTGCCTGCGGGATACAGTCAAAGCCTACGTATAAAAACGGGGCTAGAGCAATAATCAGGATAACACCTTTCCAGAACGGTACATCATACTGATTGGATGCAGGAACTAAATTTTCTACAGCAAAACTGCCGGATGCAGTAATACCGCCAACAATAAACAGTACAGCCCCGCAAAGCAATGCGCATAAAATTAATTGTAAATTTCCACTGGATTTTACGCCGCGATAATTAATCCAGCCCATAATCCAGATGAGGGTTAGTGATACAGCAACTTCGCTGGCATATACCGGATACCCGGCTACCGTCCATAAATAGCCTACCTGCAATAATCCGGGTGCAATGATGCTGAATAACACCGGCACGGCAGTGGCATTGAGCGCTACAATGCCGAAATACCCAATGGACAACATCCATCCGCAGATAAAAGCCGCCTTTTCACCGAATGCAGTATATGCGTAGGCGAATTCACCGCCTGCAACCGGATATTTGGCAATCATGTATGCATAGCTGCGCCCCACTACAACCATCAGTAATCCGCCAATTAGAAATCCAATGATTAACGGAAGCGGTCCGCCTGCTTTCACCATCCAGTTTGGCGATTGAATAAATGCTCCCCAGCCAATAATAGAACCCAGTGCAATAGCCCAAATGTTAGCTGGGCGCAAAGATTTTTCCAGTGTGATACGTTGTTCTTTTTGATTTTGATTGTGCAATGAAATCCCGCCTTCCATCAAATGAATGTTATCATATTGTTATGCTAAATTATAACGGTATCAGTTTCTGTGAGCAAGGAGATGGAGTAGATTGTAATGAAATCAAAAGATGATGTGTAAATATTAAAATCAATACGTGTCATTTATATGACAGCACTATTATAAAGTCTGGATGTCGGCAATTAGAGCCTGAACATCTTCCGGTTTTGTGCTCCAGCTGGTGCAGAAACGGATACAGCTGTGCGTATCGTCTACTTTGTGGTCATATTCGTATACATATTTGCCATCCAGTTTGGCCATCATGCTGTTTTCGATAACAACAAACTGCTGGTTGGTAGGGCTTTCAAAATAAGCCGGAATACCTTTGGCAGCAAAGGCTTCTTTGATTTGCATAGCATATTGTACG
>JAGARS010000158.1 GCA_017622155.1 Peptococcaceae bacterium | reverse complement strand
TCTTCAAGAAATGCTAAATAATTATCATATCGGCTCTGTGCAACGTCCCCATTTGTCAATGCCTCTTTTACAGCACAATCCGGTTCATTTTTGTGCATGCAAGTTGCAAATCGGCAATCGCTGAGCCTAGCCAAAAACTCCGGAAACAAACGGCTCAATTCCTCTCGCTTCAGATCCTCCGGCAAGGTAAGGGTGCTAAACCCCGGTGTATCAGCCAGTAAAGTATTCTGATCCAGCTGAAACAGCTCTACATGACGTGTCGTATGACGGCCGCGTCCCAGTTTTTCGCTCACCTGTCCGGTAGCCAGCTGCCATCTGTCGCTAATGGCATTCATTAAGCTTGATTTGCCAACACCGGAATTTCCCGCCAATACGGAAAACTTGCCATGTAGCATTGCTTTTACTTCTTCGATGCCTTCGCCGGTAACGGTAGAGCAAAACACCACCGGAAACCCTGTAGGCGCATAAATTTCAGCCAGTTTCTCCTGTGCTTCCTTCGTCACCAGGTCTGCCTTATTAAAGCAAAGCACCGGCGTTACTTCATTCCACTGGGCAAAAACCGTCAGTCTGTCAATCAGCCGTAAATCAGGCGCCGGATCAGCTAAAGCCGACAATATCACCAATTGATCCAGATTGGCCACCGGAGGGCGTACCAGCTCATTTTTGCGCGGTACAAGCTCTTCAATTGCACCGCCGCGGGTGTCATCATCCACACCTTTGCCAATTCGAAACAGTACTTTATCTCCCGGCAGAAACTTTACTTTCTTTTGACGGTTTTTGCCGCGCAGAGAACACTCATACAGTTCACCATCAAAGGCTACATAATAAAATCCGCTATAGCCTTTAATAATGGTTCCTTCGTGCAAAGTTTCGGACAAATTGCCCGATGTTTCCTGCTCATACACCATATTTGGTTGTTTATTTGCTTTTTTATCATTTTTACGGCTCATATGTTTTCTCCATAATCACTTGATTGCTGCATGTAATTGTCACTTTTGCCGTGCCATAATATACAAAGGATTTCTGCACCCGTTCTCCTGCAAAACAATAGTCGCGATACAGCTCTGTGGTGCCTTTTGCATCTGTCATAGTGGCAACAAGGGTGCCACTTTCCGGTACAATCAGCTCAAACTGGTCAGACTGTGCAGGTCCCGGACCGCTGCTGACAACCAGATTTACACGATCCCCTTCACGAAGCAGGGTATCTGCCAATGGCTCCTGCCGAAGCACAATCCCTTTGATATACGTATCGCTTGGCTCTGTTGTTATACTGCCGATTGCAAGACCGGTAAGCTGTAAATTCTGCTGTGCCTCGCTTTGTGTTTTGCCGGTCAGAGACGGTACCGCAGCTTCAGGCGGTTCATTTACCATAATGTTAACGGCACTGCCCGGCTCCATTTCTGTACCGGCTTCCGGCGACTGATACACTACCGCCCCATATGGATACTCTTTGCTGGTGACCATGGTGGTTTCACCTAGCACAAGCCCTGCATTTTCCAATGCCACTGTAAATTCCTGCTGATTTTTGCCAAGCAGATCCGGCACCTGCACCTTCTCAATGCCAAGGCTTACTGTTACCTGAATTTCTCGACCTTTTTTCACAGTACTGCTGGCTGCCGGCTTCTGATTGATAATAACACCTTTCGGCGCATCAGCGCTATAGACTTCATCATCAATCACGATTTTCAGAGACTGTGCACTCAACAGTTCTTCTGCTTCCAGCACTGTTTTATTAAGCAGGCTCGGCACCTGTACTTCATCGCTGCCGCCCATTAATGCCGTCATTGCCCAGAAACTGCCGAAAAACAACAGCACAGCTCCCAGTATCAGCAATATTACATTACGCTTGCGCATTTTTCGCGGCGGAGTTGTCTCCTCCCGCTCTTCGATTCGGTATTTCTGATTACGTGTTTCTTCAAAGCTGGTCATCACACGGGTATACTCGTCCGATTCCTCTGCATAATCCCGTTCTGACTGTTTTCTGGCAGAACGGCGCACTTCCACTTCACCCTGTTCTTCCCGTTCCAGCATATACTGCTGATAGACATCATTGTGTTTAGACACGCCCACATCTACATACGACGCAATCCCTGCGCCCTGGTCATCCAGTATCGCCTGTACATCTAATAGCGCTTCCGCCATTTCCTCCATGCTTTGGAATCGGTTTGTCGGATTTTTCTCCAATGCACGCAGCACTACAAGCTCCAGCTCCAAAGGCACATCTCTGCGTGCTACCCGCAAGCTTGGCGGTTTATCCTGCATGTGCTTCAATGCTACACTTACCGGGTTTTCTCCGGTAAACGGCACTTTTCCGGTAAGCATTTCATACATGACAATCCCCAGCGAATAAATATCGCTCTCAAATTCTACCTGCTCACCTCTGGCCTGCTCCGGCGAAAAATAATGTGCAGAACCCAGCACACCATTGCTGTGTGTCATTGTCAGATGATTTATTGCCTGCGCAATACCGAAATCCGTAATTTTAGCAATATGGGTATGCTCAATCATAATATTATGGGGCTTGATATCTTTATGCACAATATTATGGCTGTGCGCCTGCGCCAATCCATAACACAGCTGAATGCTGTAGTCTAATATCTGCTGAATCGGCAATGGCCCCTGCTTTGCAATAAGCTCTTTTAACGTACAGCCGTTTACATATTCCATTACCAGATACATCAATCCGTCACTTTTGCCAAAGTCATAAATATTTACGATATTCTGATGGCTAAGCTTGGCTACAGCCTTGGCCTCACGCTGAAACTGACGAATAAAATCCGGATTATCAATATATTCATCACGTAAAAGTTTCACTGCCACCTGACGGTCCAGTGCAGTATCATATGCCTGATACACCACTGCCATGCCGCCTGTGCCAATCTTCTGAATCAGTTCGTACCGGTTTGCCAGGATACGTTTTTCCTCCATGGTATCACCTCCATTCCTCTCAGACCTTTATAATTCAAGTTTCCCATGTAAATATACAATCAAAGTAAGGTTATCCCTTGCGCCTTGCGCCAGTGCCCGATGCAGCAAAGTCTCCACTGCCTCTTCCGGCGAACAGGCTCCGGTTTGCACCATAGCGCAAACTGCACAGACATCATCTGCATGCAAAGCATTGTAAAGCCCGTCGGTACATAAAATCAATACATCATTGGCTCGCAGTTCCTGCATCAAATACTGCCCTTCTACATGCATCTCCGGCCCTAATGCTTTCATCAGCACATTTTTCTGCTTTTCATCACTTGGAGAAATGATCTGCCCCTGACGAACCAGCTCAGCATAATACGTGTGATCGACAGAAATCTGAATCAGTTCACCATCCCGGTAAATATAACATCTGCTGTCACCTACATGCCCCAGATAGAGCTGATCACCCTGTATCACAGCCGCAGTCATCGTAGTGCCCATAATACCGTCATGCAAATGTTCCTGCAATGCATTGATTTTGGCATTGGCATTCTGAAATAACTGGCGCATATTGGAAAGTTGAAACTCATCCTGCACTGTATCAATATCCAGTTTGGCAAACTGCTCCACAGCAATTCTGCTGGCCAGCTGCCCATGCTCATGGCCGCCCATACCATCGGCAATCACCAGAAACTGCACTTCTTTTTCATTCGATGTTGTGACAGTGCCGATTTCGTAACGGTCTTCATTATCTTTGCGCTGTCCAATATTGCTTCCACCGGCAGCATTCATATCCTGCGCCCCCTCTCCAAAGGATTATGCATCACAACCTTATCGGTTGATAATTTCACCTACATTTTTAATATTAATTGATATGGTGCCATTTTCATTGGTCACAAACTCAATATAATCGGTATTGTTGAAAAAATCGGACGGTACTGTCAGCTCAATCCCGGTATCGGTTTTAATCTTGTGAGATTTGTTGGTGCGTACCGCATAATCACGATCTACCGCTGTCACTTTTGGCAGGCTGGCATGTTCAATCTGCTCCATATAAGAATCCCGCATACCGCTATGATGCTCAAATACCTTGCGGCCTACCTCGGCAGGCTCAATGCGCTCCGATTTCTGCCCTGCTTCTAAAAGCACCGCCTTTGCCTGACAAACAGCCTGCGTTGGATTCTGCCCAAACTCCTCCGCTACTTTGGTAACAATCTTATGCACCTTTTTGATGGTATCTTTCGATGATACCGGCATGGTGCAGTTTAAAAGACGATCCGGCAGCAGATACACTTCTTCACCGTCCAGAACCCGCTTTTTATCTACAAAGCGTACACTCCAGTCCTCCATATTGATAAATGCAAACATGGTGAGCTTCTGTGTAGGGTTGGGCAGAATGGCAAAATGCTGAATAATCTGGTTGCTGGCCTGATTGTCCTGATACGAAATCTTATGCGTATAGCCCAGCTGATTGGTATACAGCAATATCCCAAAATGCGGCACTTCACCCGCCAAAAACTCTACTGCCACAAAATCCATAGCCCGTTCTTCACCGCACAGCATCAAATCCTTGTGCAGTTTATCCGCCATTTCCTGCGTAATGGAAGCAAACACATCCTTGTCTGCCTGATAACGCTCCAGCTTCTGACGAATGGGATTCACATCTCCCAAACGGCTAGGATGCGCAGCGGCATCCTTCCATGATTTCTCCAGATGCTTTTGAATATAATCAAACAGCTCCCGGTCTAAATCCAGATCAGAAAATACCGGTACGCCTGAGTTTAAATCTAAAATATGTAAAATCGCACGCTTTACCTGAATCATACTATCCCTCATCTTAACCGTATTCTATCGCATGCCCGCATACAAAAAAGCAGAACAAGCTTATCTTATTTATTATAGCAAAGATAAGTCGTTCTGCCTATTTCTTTTTCAATTATTTTATGGCATTTTGCCAAAACCATTACCACATACGCTGCAGAAGTTTTACAAGCAGCTTTTCTATCGATACGCTGAGAATGATAATGGTCACTGTCCATGCAAAAAGCTCCGGTGTTTCCAAATACACCTTCGCATTGTACAGATGCACCCCAATGGTATTATTGGCAAGACCGATAACCTCCGCAGCCACACCCGATTTCCAGCAGAAACCGATGCCCACCATAATGGCAGCCTGCAAATGAGGTTTCAAAGACGGAATATAAATATCCGTAATCTGACGTTTGCGAGACATCTGAAAAATCTGCCCAACCTCCAGCAGTTTTTTGTCGATACTGAACAACCCGTGATACATATTGGAATAAATAATCGGCATTCCCATTACAAAAGAACACAACGTGGAAATATGTTCACTGCCTACCCACAAAAGTGCCAGAATGATGAACGATGCCACCGGTGTGGCCTTCATAACACTAATCATCGGTGCCCAGAAATTGTGTACAACATGAAATTTCCATGCCAGAAACGCCAGTATTGTACCAAATACAAATGCCAGCGCAAACCCCAGCATAATACGATACAGCGACATACCAATACTCATCCAGTAATCGGCATGCTGCATCAAACCCAGCAGCGTTTCTGCTGTACGCAGCGGGGATACCAGCAGAAGCTCATGTCCCAGCCAGACACTGGCAATCTGCCACAGAAAAAGCCAGACCAAAACAATGGCTGGCTTTTTTAATTTTTGTTTCAAGTTCATATACGATTATGGAACGTAGTAGAACGCAGCATCCGGCAGCGCACCGCCTACCGCTTTTGGATTGGCCTGAGCCAATACACCCAGATACCCTTCCATGTTCGCTTTCATATCTTCGCCGCCCATAAATACAATATTGCAGGCTGGGATTGCTTTTTCAGCAATTGCGGCATTGGCGATAATGCCATAATCAGCTACCAGCTGAGCAGCATCAACGACATTGGCATTTACATATTCGATAGACGCTTTATACTCTTTCAGGAAAGTATCTACCGCATCTTTATTTGCTTCCAGTACTTCATTGCGTACAATTACACACCCGGTAATCAGATCTGTACCGCCTTCACCCTGGATATTTGCCCATTCCTCAGTTACATCCAGTGCCACACGCAAACCTTCCACCTGTGCCATAGCAGCTGTCACCATAGGCTGAGGCAGCATTGCTACATCACATAAACCCTGTTTCAGAGCAGCCACTACTTCAGTTGCTTCGGATTTATATTCGATGGTTACATCATTTGCAGGATCCAGACCGTTGGAAGTCAAGAGATAGTTCAAAGTGTATTCCGGAGTAGTACCTTTCCCGGTACTTACAATTGTTTTGCCGGCCAGGTCAGCCACGCTCTGGATAGACTCACCGCCTTTTTCCAGAATGTACAGCACACCTTTGGTGTTTACAGCCAGCACACTGATAGCGCCCTCTGTTTTGTTGTACAGTACACTTGCCAGATTGCAAGGCACAGCAGCGATATCTACATCACCGTTTACAATTTTACCGGTGATTTCATCGGCAGCACCTACCAGCTCAAATGTGTAGTTTACATCAGTTTCCCCTGCTTCACTGTCAGACATCAGCTTCACCATACCAATCCCGGTAGGGCCTGTCATAGCCACGACATTCAGTTCAGCCTTTTCTTTGCCGCCGCAGCCTGCCAGCATACCGCCAACCAGAGCCACGCACAACAGCAAAGCTACTACTTTACGCATTTTCTTCATCATTTGGTTCCTCTCTTTCCTGAAACATCAGACTCAGATTCTTCGTTTCAATTAAAATTTTGCTCAAATAAGCTATACCCTATTTTACTACAAGATTAACATAGAAACAAATCTTATTAGCATAAATATTTTATATATTTGCATTTCCGTTCGATATAACAACATTCAGGCAGACTGATGCAATTGTGCCGATTCCCATAACAGCTTCTCTTTCATCTCTTTTGCTAAATTTAAATTAGCCCATAAGGTGCGCGTGGTATCATATACAGTAATATAAGTGCCGCCACTAAAATATACACGATTTCCGCTGCTGCAGGGAATTACATCCTCAACATAGCGCAGCACCACATAGCCGGTAGCGGTATCACTGCGACTGATTCGCTCACGCCCTTTGACCGGCACAAGGCAAAAGTCAGGTGATGCCAATAACGGCACCCTGCGTGCCTGTTTGCCTAAGTACCCTCTGCTTTGCTTTACAAGCACAGCTCGATTTGTGCGCAGATACCCCAGCAAATCATCCAGCACCCACTGCAGGCGATAAGCTATTAACTCTTTAGAGTTATCCAGATACGTAATCGCTGTACCGTTGGTGCCATCCTCCAGATATGCAGGCATCAATGCGCAAATACGCTGCCATTCTCGCTTATACCGCGGGATTGTCCATTTCGCTCCTGATTTGGAGCAAATTCTTGTTGTCAAATATATCACCGTCCGATATTTATTTCCAACGGGTATCATTGTAGGGGACGCTATTTTTTTATGCCGACACCGGCCCATGGTAATACGCCCAGTTATCCCTGTACGCGTCGTCTACACACTGAATACCCCTGTATCTGAAATTGGCATAGATACCGTCAATATAGCTCCATGTTACCCGGTCGGCATTGGCTGCCACGCCAAATACATAACGCAACAGCTCTGCCTTTTTATCGTCCAGTACCGCTATGGTGGTATCTGCATCCAGTTCCGCAACACTGTGGCAATACTCAAATACCTGCTTGCGGTCATATTCGGTAGGCTGCTTATGCCCATAACGCACAAACAGCTCATCCGCTAAAGCATGGAATTTCGCATACTCCTCAGGGATGGTACGGTACTGATCCTCAAAAATGTGGATAACTTCACGTGCCCATGCGTGTTCTTCCTCCTCACCACCATCACCACAAATGTTATCTCTTACATCCACATCAGCATCAACATATACATCAGCATCATCATCTACATCTACAGGTTGAAATCGTTGACAATCGTCAACGACCGTTGCATTTCGTTGTACATCTTCTGCTTTTTTCATAGCCCGCTTTTCCGCACTGGCTTTTCCTGCTTTGCTTGCGGCCTCTCTCAGCCGTTCTTTCTTTTCCGCATATTTACGGGCATCAATATCCAGTTGATGGCTGGCAACACTTAACAGCATCGCCACCATAGGGTCATCGCTATGCTTTTCACCGGTACGCACATATGCATAGATGCCCTTAATCCATTTGCCTGCCTGCTCATCAGTAAGCATGTCCAGCTGTTCTTCATAACTGCCGTATAAAATAAAACTGAGTTTGTCTTCTGTATTTGCCATATGCTGCTCCTTTCCGGGGCACCCCAATCATCAAATTATTCGACAACATCTTTTTGCAAAATTTAACCGACCTTATTTGCCT